>JAJYAS010000344.1 GCA_021779415.1 Bacillota bacterium | reverse complement strand
CCGATCTGGTATGAATAACCTTTGCCCCGTCCGGTCGCGTTTCGGTTACCTGGCCGAATCCACGAAATTCATCTGTCGAAATGTCATAAGCCCCTTGAGCGTAGGCAAAACCAGTTGTAGCGGTTGTATGCTGGGGATTGGAGTCAGGGAGGCCGTTATCGCGGGTGATGGAGGTGACCAGCCAGTAGTTGTAGGGTAGTTGGATGTTGGGATACGTGATGGAAGGAGTATAGCTGACGGTGGTGGTTCCCCCAAGGTCCTCGGTCACTGTCTCCAAAAGCCAGGTCTGATCGGATGCAGCAGAATAAGATTTGTAGGAGAATGTGGTTGGTGGCAATGACCCATCAGAGCTGGATTTAGTGATAGTGGTAAGGAGAGATAAAGGCGTTTGGGGAGTTATCGGTGCATAATCGAGTTTGAAGCTCTTCACCAGGCTGCCGCTTACCGAAATGTTAATTCTGCTCAGGCGTTTTGTCACGGTGATTTCGGAGCCTTGGTCTATAGTCTGGTACGGGTCCGGTCGGTCCTCTAAGATGAACTCTATCGCTCGCTGTCTGTCGTTATTGTATTCGATCCGATAGGGATAGACCGCACCCTGTTCTTCTGTGTAGCTATAGTAGATACAGTTGCCGTTGGTATCCTTGATCCGATCCAGACTCCAACGCCAGACAATCGGTGTTACGGCAGGGTCGCTGGTACTAAGCATGTTCTCGGAATCCAGGTTAGCGCCGAAACGATATTCTGTTCCACTAGTATCTATAAACGTCCAGAATTTTCCCTTTTCGTTAGCTGCGCCGGCCTTCTTCTCAATATTCAGATGGGTTTCAAGCTCTGTATGATAACGACCGTCGGCAGCTATGAAAATCAGATCATGTTTGGCTCCATTGAGGAACAGCGAAAATGTGCCATTGGTGTTTGTCTGGATATAGCTAAGCGGTATTTCTAAGCCAACGCCAGTCCATCTTTTGTTATTGTCGAGAAAGCTGTTGTATGAAAGGGAAAGGTTGGGGGATAAACCGTGTGTGCCCGGCGGTAATAATATTTTGTAGCTGTAATTGTAGCTGCCGGAGAAAGCAGGTGTTTGATAGCTACTCCATAATTTCATATCATTGGCATGAGTAAGCGGGACTCGAAAAGTGAATAAAAATAGAACGCCAATGAAAACCATAACTAGTTTCCAGCTGATAAGTAAAATTAAGTTTTTTAATTTCATAACAATATGACCATGTGAAAAACTTTCTGTAAATTACATATGACGAAATTTAGTGTAACGTCATTTGCCAAATGACAATGCACCTGAAGCTTCAACCCAATCAGGTGATGCAAATGGACTATCATGGCTAGTTAATTCGCTATAAATATCTCCAGCACCCTCTAGAAAATCGAAACTGCCTGTTGTTACACCATAAGCACCTGGCACAGCAAGAATGCTAACGGCAGGACAACCAATAAGAGTAGAGCACCCGGCAGCAAAACCAACCCAACTAAGTGCTCCAATTGTAAATTCCGCCCCACCTTTTACTATTTTCGCACCGCCACTCAATAAGTTACTGAAGTCTAAATCACGATGATTTGTCGTAATCGTCTGATTATTATTCTGGTAGATTGGGTCGCTATAATCGTCGCTACTAATTTGATATGGAGTATTTTGTGCAGTAACAAACGATTTAATTAATGTATTAGATGCTGATCCATTTCTTAGCAAACTGTATGATTGAATATTATTAAAGTGATGCTTTGCGTAATGTGCAGCAGCCCTTTGCTTTTCTTCTGCCTTCTTATTTGCTTTCTTTTGTGCATTCTTTGCGGCTCTTTGTTTGGCCAGTTCTTTCTGTTTCTTCTTTGAATGATGTTTCTTCTTATGTCCATCAGGGTCAACATAATTAAGTGGGTTGTTCCCCACATACGCATACCTGTTCAAATCCTGAGGATCATCAAGGTCTGGTTCCGCATTGTCAGCCTGGGTGAAGTGTCTCAACTCGGGGCTGTTGAACCGGGCATCAAAGTAGTAAAGGTCTGTCGCCTTGTCTTTTTCCTTGCCGGTGTATGAATATTTTTCCTGCCCACCCTGTCGTACCTCGCCAAACGGCAGATAACTGGTTTTGGCGACAATCTTCGCAGGTGTGGAAGAATCGGTTACCGCATTAACTCCTCCGAGGTGATCGGGGTGAAAAAAGTACGTTCCGGTCGAATCCTTCTTCGCCACCCGTTCACCATCTGCAAAGAAATAACTGGTATTCGTGGCAACCCCTGCCACCACATTGGTCTCATAATGTTGCCCGACATAGTAGGTCGTCACGCCGTTTTCAACTTTCTTCACTCGTTGACCTTTATAATCATAAAAATACTCAGCGATAATCGGTCCGCTCTGGTCAGTAGACCTTACTCTGACAAGTTGGTTTGCATCGTTGTACTCATAGTATTTGCCATCGCCGCTGATAAGGTTGCCATTGGGATCGTACTGATTGACTGGAGGATCTTCGGAATGCACAATTTCCACAGAGATCACCACGATCATTGTAAAGATGGCTATCGAGAGCAATTGTTTCAACATCATGCGCCTCTTTAAAGTTTCATGATGAAAGCAAGTGCATAGTAAGGGGGGCGGACATCCAATGCTGTACTGCCTCCGAGATCTGTTGTGAAATTATGATAATGTGTGTTTTCGGCAACTTTCATCAGATCGTTCGTTTTAGATCGATCCGAGTAAGAACTGTTCACTCCAGTTTTACCAGTATGAATATGTTGAATATTCACAGATGCATTCCCACCGATTGCACCCACTGCATAACCATCACCTGCTCCGACCACAAATCTATCACGTAGGTTCGGTGTACCATTGGTCCCATCGCATAACACCCACCCATCAGGAATTTGATTCACCGCTCCGCTCCACATGATGATCCCACCTTTTGGGATCCCGTTCCCGGCAGCGAACGAATAGCCCACACTTGCAAACTGTTGCCTCGGGAGCATTTCCGAATCGGTACCTACCTTGGTTCCAAGATAGGTTTTCTGATGATCGGAGAAGAACGTGGGAGAAAACGGAGTTAGTGCGCCCAGCATCACGTTAAAGTTCCCGTTCGACACGATAACCGGGTTTGCCGGAGTCGCGGTGGAACTCCAGTTCTCCGTCCATAGGGGAGTGCCTCCGGTTGCTGTGCTGTAAACACTAAACATCACGTTGACTGAACCGTTGGCCGGATTTCCGTTTTGTTTAAGGGTCCCTTGGTAATTAATAACTTGCGGGACCGAACCCCCATAGGCGCTCATTCCGATTGTGACCAGGCCAATTGCTGCAATCACAACAACTTTCCACGAATTCATCCCGAACATGACAATCCTCCTCTATAAACAGACTATGTGATTACGTATGATCCTGAAAAAACAAAAAACCGGATTGCGTGAGCATGTCCAAACAGTGGACAACTCCGGCAACCCGGCTAACTGTGCTTACAGTCCCGAGGCTTTCCGTCACCCGGTCACCCGGGTTTTGGCAAGGGCTACTGATCCTGCCTACAAAATGAAAAACGGTCGTCTGCCGATATGGTTTCCGGGCAAGCGACCGTTGAACGTAATTGTTTGATCAAATTTGACAAGTCGAATTAATGTCAACTGGACAAGGATAGAACTGCCAGTTGGTTTCAACGCGAAGGAGGATATTTTCTTCGATTGCAGCTTCACTTAGACAACCAGTCTATCCCAATGGGATGAAAACTTTTTGCCACCAATATTTCAATGCAGTGCCGTTTCGACGAATGATTAACTCGATTACTCTTAATTTTTATTTAAGTCAAGGGGATTTATTTTATATCTTTAATGTAGATGGGTTTTGCCCATTATGGCTCCACAACTCGGAAGAAAATGGGCATATTGAAAGAACGGTCTTAGCTGTAATGCTGGCAATAATTGTGTAGTCCGTCTGCCACACAATGTAAAAATCAAATTGGTATAACGCTTGAGACCCGCGCACTTAGACTCGCTTACCTTCTCAGGTAAGGCAACAATTTTCCTTTTTTTCTTTCGAGCTACTTTGAAACATTTTGGCGAAATTATCTCTTTCTTGATATTCATAGTTACAATGGCGGTGCTTGGATCACAAGTCGGTCTACCACTAGCCTTCCGCCGGTAGTTATTATCAAGGAACCTTTCATGATTGTATTTGACGACCTGTCAATAAAATTGCTATCAAATCCACCCTTCATCACAACGGGATGTTGAATTGTAACATCCTCCTCAAACATTATACCTCGTGACAGCAGTGTAATGTCATCGGGTGCATTGTTGCAGGCAGTTTGCAGCGCACCATAATATCCAGGCGTAGTTGTAAGCACCTTTACATATGGAAGTTGAGAAAATGTAGCAGTTAGCACTATATTGTCAGACATATTGACCTGACATATATCGGTGCCGGAACAACTCCCGCCCCATTCACTAAAGGTGGAACCAGTAGCCGGTGCGACATACATGGTTACAAATGTGTTTTGGTCGAAAAACCATCCACACGTTCCACCGGTACAGTTTAAACCTACCGGGTTTGTGTTGATTGAACCGTTTCCGGTACCCAAAATTGTCACTGACAGCTGAAATTCAGGTATTGATTTACTTAGGATGATGTTCTGGCTCTTATCGGTTGTAACACTGTACCCCGATAGTGAAGCAGGTACAAAGAGGCTACCATTTGGTGGAGTAATTGTAATGCTGTAACTATTGTATGCAAGCAGAGCGATACTGTAATTACCGCCCGCATCACTGGTCATGGTTTGACTGTAAAAATAATAATAGGTGCTACCCACAGACCATGAGCGACTCCCCAAAGCTATC
>JAJYAS010000343.1 GCA_021779415.1 Bacillota bacterium | reverse complement strand
CTTATTACAACCCCAAACCGTTTAATGCCTTCAGATACAAGCTGGAAACACTTCAGCAATGCAGAAACGTATTCATGTGGCAGGGAGTTGAGTAGTTAAATGAAGATACTTTTATTGGAACACCCACGAACCGTCTGCCCTGAACGATGTAACGACATCGCTAATACTCCCCTTTCCTCGTGTCTTCATTCTGGTTACATTGCCGGTATGCTCACAAGTGAAGGACATGAGGTCGAAATCATTGAAGGATTCCTAGATGGGCTCGACTACCAAGAAATAGAGCGCAGGACCAAAGCGATGCATCCGGATATGCTGGGTGTTCATATGGTCTACCATTGGCAGACGGACACGGCCTTGTACGATTTTCTCCACAAAGTTAAAGTTGAGCAACTCTCCTCATATATAACAGCTTACGGGTATTATCCAACCACTGACTTCGAAGACATCCTAAAGCAGTGTCAGGCTATTGACTCTGTGATTTTGGGCGAACCTGAACTTACCTTTGCTGAAGTTGCAAAAGCTTTATCTTGCCAAGCTAGTCCGAAAAAAAATCGGGGTCTTGCCCAGAGGGGCGACTTGTGTACGATTGTTTCCCAACGGCGCCAACTGGTGGAGGACCTGAATACTCTCCCTTTTCCGGTACGAACAGAAGCCCTGTTTCGTCTGCCCGAAGTAAACCTGCAGGGGAGTAGGGGATGTTATGGGGGATGTACTTTTTGCTATATCAACCCTTTTTATGGTCAGGGTTCACAGTGGCGTGGGCGGACACCGGAAAACATCATAGCGGAAATCGATGATTTAATTGCTAAACATAAAATAGAAGATTTCTATTTTACTGACCCGAATTTTTTTGGCCCAGGTGAAGGAGGCCAGCAACGGGCCTTGCGTTTGGCGACTCTCCTTAAATCTAGGAACATTCGGTTTGGCATTGAGGCCCGGGTTAACGATATCCATGACGTAACCATAAGTGCACTTGTAGAGGCGGGCCTGCACCATATTCTCATAGGATTGGAGAGTGGTAATGACAGTTCCCTGAAGCGGATAAATAAGATGACGACAGTTGCCCAGAATGAGAGAGCTATCAGGATTCTCCGTAAATACGGAATCGAACCCAATATTGGATTCATCATGTTCGAGCCGGATTCAACCTTGGAGGATATCCGGGTTAACTTTGAATTTCTAAAGCGAAATGATCTAATGAAAAATCTTGCTATTACTGCGAACATGCTCTATCACCATCTGATTGTTTTAAAAGGAACGAAGGCTCACCGAGATCTAATGGAGGCTGGGCGGCTGGAGGTTCAAGCATCGACTTATGAAAGCGTTGTGGCTCTTGCTGATCCTAAAGTAGCGGTCTTAGCCCTGATTATGAGGAAAATTACTAACTTCCTTTTCGGTCGTATGGCTGGGATTTGGGGCGGAAAGGTCTTAGAACCTGAGAATGCCAAGGAACGATATGCAAAAGTAAATGATTTGTTGGTCAATTTATTTGAGAATACTTTGGTGACCTTGGAGGCTGGGGCACAGTATCGAGAGGAGCAGGTCGAGACTCTGGTTAAGACAACCGAAAAAGAGATAATTGAATTGTACAGTTAATTGATATGTTCCCTCAAAAGAGGTGTTCGCGTGTAATAGACTTTCGAGCAGGTGTTGAGGGAATACAAGCGACAAAATATTATTAATCGAACGTTTTTAATAGAATACATATTAATGTTCGATTTTCTATTGACCTTCATAACTCCTTCTTGTAAAATGAACTTAATAAATTTATAAGCGAGTTCATATAACCGCGGAAATATGGTCCGCAAGTTTCTACCAGGCTACCGTAAATGGCCTGACTATGAGCGAAAGTGTACCTAGGGCAAATGATTTGTACTTCTTTGTCCGAGTGGTACAGGTTTGATTGAAAGATCAAATTACACCGAAGGGATAAAAGCCCAGGCGGGTAGGTTTCACTCTATTTTTTGGGGGTGAGATTTGCCTGTCTGGGTTTCTGTTTACTCAAAAATAAAGGAGAGGGGCATAATTAATATGGGGCTGATTGGGGTCATTATGGGAAGTGATTCAGACTACAAAATCATGGAAGATGCCATGAAAATTCTCCGTCAATTTGAACTTGATTTTGAAGTTAAAATTTCTTCCGCCCATAGAACATTAGAACGAACTGTCGACTGGGTAAAGGAGTTTGAAGCCCAAGGCGGAAAACTTATCATTGCGGCAGCAGGCTTAGCTGCCCATTTGCCGGGGGTTGTAGCTGGGGCAACGATTTTACCGGTGATCGGTGTTCCGCTAAGCAGTGGCGCCATGGAAGGAATCGACGCCCTTTACTCTATCGTGCAAATGCCGCCAGGAATTCCGGTTGCGACCGTAGGCATTGGTGCGGCACGCAATGCTGCGTTGCTTGCGGTTCAGATCCTTGCCATTCAAGATGAAGCTCTTAGTATTAAGGTTAAAGACTTTCGAGCTCAAATGGAAAAGGATATTGAGGCGAAGGATGAAGCACTTCAAAAACGCTTAAGCGAAGGAGTTTAATTATTCCATCTGAAGTATAACTGAAATTATTAAGGACATACGCGATATTTCGAACTACGAACTTCGAACTACGAAAGGGGACTTCGACTTGATTGAACGGTACACACTACCTGAAATGGGAGAAATTTGGACTGACGAGCATCGCCTCACGTTATGGCTAAAAATAGAAATTGCAGCTTGCGAAGGGTGGGCTAAATTGGGAAAGGTTCCGAATGAAGCCGTTGAGGTCATTCGAGAAAAAGCTTCTTTTTCTTGGGAAAGGGTACAAGCCCTTGAAGAGGTGACCCAACATGATGTGTTGGCTTTTTTGACCAATGTTGCCGAAAATGTGGGCGATGAGGCAAAACACATTCACCTAGGGCTAACTTCTTCGGATGTCCTTGACACAGCCTTGTCCCTGCAATTGGTTGAAGCGTCCGATATTTTGCTGGTCAAAATGGAGGGGCTAGAAGCAGTCCTGCACCGCAGAGCGTTAGAACATCGGGACACCCTGATGATGGGTCGAACACATGGGATTCACGCTGAACCCATTACTTTAGGACTGAAATTTGCGTTATGGTACGACGAAATTAAACGTCAAAAGCGACGCTTAGCCTTTGCTCGTGAGGAAATACGGGTGGGCAAGATTTCTGGGGCAGTCGGGACGTTTGCCAATGTAGATCCTCAAGTTGAAGCACATGTTTGCCAAGTTCTCCACTTGGAGCCTGCTCTAATATCAACTCAAATACTTCAACGCGATCGGCATGCCTGCTATATGACAACCCTTGCCGGAATTGCCAGTTCTCTGGATAAAATGGCCACAGAACTACGCAATTTACAACGAACCGATGTCCATGAAGTAGAAGAAGCCTTTGGAAAGGGGCAAAAAGGGTCTTCGGCCATGCCACACAAGAAAAATCCTATTACTCCGGAACGTATTTGTGGTATGGCTCGAGTAGTTCGGGCGAATGCTCAAGTTGCATTGGAAAATGTGGCTTTATGGCACGAACGGGATATTTCTCATTCCTCTGCTGAACGTATGATTTTACCAGATAGCACGATAGCACTTGACTATATGCTTTACAAGATGACTCAGCTTATTGACCGATTGCAAGTCTTTCCCGAACAAATGAAAGTAAATATCGATAAGGGATGTGGCTTGATTTTTTCTCAACGCGTGATGCTTGCTTTAGTCGAGAAAGGCGTTAGTCGTGAAACGGCCTACGCTATGGTTCAACGCAATGCCATGGAAGCTTGGAATACCAAAGAACAATTTCAAAGCTTAATCAGTCGAGATCCCAGTGTTGGGGAATACTTAAACGAAAAAGAAATTGCTGTCTTGTTTGATTATGAGTACCATACTAAGCATGTAGCGGATATTTTTGAGCGTTTAGGGCTTGTTTAGAAGATATGAATTAAACGGATTGTAATGATAAATTCTATGGAATAAGGAAGGGGTAAAATGATGGAAAAGTTAGCATTGCGATATGAGGGAAAAGCGAAAAAGGTTTATGACACAGATCAAAGTGAGTATTTTTGGGTAGCCTACAAAGATGATGCGACCGCCTTCAATGGAGAGAAGAAAGGGCAAATCGCGGATAAAGGAGAGGTCAATAATCAATTATCGGCACTCTTCTTTGAGGAGATAGAAAAAGCAGGCATTTTAACCCATTATGTGCGCTTGTTAAGTGATCGAGACATGCTCGTGCGTCGTCTAGACATGATCCCTCTTGAAGTGGTTGTTCGAAACATTGCTGCGGGGAGTTTGGCTAAGCGCCTTGGAGTGGAAGAGGGTTTAGTTCTCTCCCGACCGGTTGTGGAATTATATTATAAGGATGATGAGTTGGGTGATCCGTTGGTCAATGAATCTCATGTTGCCGCGATGGGGTGGGCGAATATGGAAGATACTCAAGAGATTCAAGCCTTAGGGTTGAAGATAAACGAGCTATTACGAAACATATTAGTAAAAGCCGGAATTGAACTCATTGACTTCAAACTAGAGTTCGGGATTGCTGACGGAAAAGTCTACCTTGGGGATGAAATATCCCCTGATACGTGCCGTTATTGGGATATCGAAACACGGGAAAAGTTAGATAAAGACCGCTTCCGTCGTGATCTTGGAGGAGTTGAGGAAGCGTATCAAGAAGTTTTTAGACGGGTAAAAGAGGTCCTCACACAGGCCTAAAGTAGAAGGTAAGGGCAAGAAGTCATTGTTGCAAAGATCGTTAGGATGCTTGTGAACGTTTTTGTCATTATTGTTAACACGGGAAAAGGGAGGTCAATAATGTTCGAATTTGGAGAGGACAAACCGAAAGAGGAATGTGGCGTCTTC
>JAJYAS010000342.1 GCA_021779415.1 Bacillota bacterium | reverse complement strand
GAAAAAGGAATTGCGGATCTTAAGAGTAAAGTGGATACGCTTATTACGATTCCGAATGATCGTCTGTTGCAAGTGGTGGACAAGCATACTACGATCCATGAAGCTTTTCGCATTGCGGATGATGTCCTGCGACAAGGGGTACAAGGGATTTCGGATTTAATTGCGGTTCCAGGCCTGATAAATTTGGATTTTGCCGATGTTAAGACAATTATGTCAAATACAGGGTCTGCGCTGATGGGTATTGGTTTAGCGACTGGAGAAAATCGTGCGGGTGATGCTGCCCGTAAAGCAATTTCCAGTCCATTACTGGAAACGTCGATTGAAGGAGCTAAAGGTGTGCTCCTCAACATTACTGGTGGGTCTAATTTGACTCTCTTTGAAGTCAACGAAGCTGCGGGTATTATAGCGGAAGCCGCTGATCCCGAGGCTAATATAATCTTTGGTGCGGTGATTGACGAGAATCTGAAAGAAGAAATAAGGGTCACTGTCATCGCCACCGGATTTGATCAACAGTGGGCCGGATTTGGAACTGCACAAGGAAAAGTTCAAGAAAATGTCATTAAAGCCGTAGCGGCTACGGAAGTTGATGTTGATATTCCGGAGTTTTTGAGACGTCGACGTTAAGAGGTTTTTAAAACGTGAAGTTGAGATTATAAAGGGTCCCTCTCTTTAGAGGGACCCTTTAGTGCGTTCGCTTAGAAGTGAGCGAAATTCTAGTTTTCATTTATAGTACATATCAGCATTTTTGAAAAATCTTGTTTCGGACAGGAAGGATAAAGGAGAATAGATACCGAACAAAGAATTAGGACGTAATAAATCATAATAAATCATAATAGTCCTAGATGTGTCGATAAAATGATGATGAGGAAAGATGACGGACCAGGATGCGATGTGGAAGGGGGCGACTATATACTAGGTAGCATCAATAGAAGGGCTGATTCCTACTCAATAATCGTTTTTTTGAAATTTTTAAAGACTACATAAGGAAGTGCAGTATGACATTTTTCAAACGAGATACCTCACCTAGCCTGCCGGATAATTCCGACTGCGAGAAGATGTATCAATGTTTAACTCAGTGCGATTTCACGAAATCCATTGAAATAGACATTGCTCCATCTAGCCCGCTATATCCTATGGTTGAGATTCTTAATCGAGTAATTTTGGAACGGCAGGAAGCAACTTCAGTCACGCTGGGAGATCTGGATAGTGCCGTTCAGCACCTGACGGGAATGACTTCTATTCGCCGAATGCTCATTAAGATTTCCGAGCAGACGGATCATTTGACGAATCTGGCGGCTCAGTCCGAAGAATTGGGGGCATCCTCCAACCAAGTTGCTAATTCAGCTACCAACTCAGCGAGTTTTGTGGAGCAAGCGACGACAGCAGCCGTTGCAGGTGGAGAAAAAATTCAACAGGCCATTCATTTTGTAGAGCATTCTTATGATGAATTTGCCAAGGTCAGTCAGCAAGTTCAAGGCGTACTCCGTTCCATGCAGGAAATCGAGCAAATCGTGGGGGTTATTGCAGGGGTGGCTGATCAGACTAACCTACTCGCTCTCAACGCTGCCATCGAGGCGGCGCGTGCAGGGGAGCAAGGCCGTGGGTTTGCCGTCGTTGCGGATGAGGTTCGTAAACTTGCCGAACATACCAAGACGTCTGTGACGCATATACGTCAAAAGATCGAAGGAATGAGCCAAAATTCCACGGAAACAACAAATAGTATTGTCTCTCTAGCACAAACGATGCAAAATGGAAAAGGGATTATGCAGGAAGCTGCGGAGTCATTGCAGGGAATCATTCATAACTTCGGGGCCATAACTGAAGATATTCAAAATATTGCTGCCAGCAGCCAAGAACAAAGTGCTGCAGTCCAAGAATCGGCTAGTAGTGTCTCTACTATGGCCGTATCGGCAGAAGAAATTGATCAAATCGCCAAAGTGACAGGTCAGGGTATTTACGACATCAGCCAGGTTTTGCAAACGATACGGACGGATCAAATTGGACGAGTACCTGATTTGGCGACTCACCAAGCGTTGGAGCTATATAAGACAGATCACCTGCTATGGACGTGGCGGATCTACAATTTGCTGCTAGGTTTTGAGCACATGAAGGCTAGTGAAGTGGGCACTCACCATGAATGTCGTCTGGGACGATGGGCCGAAAGTAGGAGCTCAGAGCGCTGCCGTTCGCTACCAGCCTTTAAGGAATTGGAAGTGCCCCACAAACAAGTGCATGATCTTGCTCGTGAGGCGGCTCTGGCAATTGAACAGGATAATAAAGTTAAGGCGGGACAACTCTTGGAAAGTATGGCTCAAGCATCCCAAGAGGTCGTGGCTATTTTACAAGAATTGCAAAGAGAGTGCTAAGTTGCACAGGAATCAAAATGAAAGTATAAAGTATAAAGCCTGTCAGGGATAGATCATCAAGTCTATTCTTGGCAGGCTTTTTGTTGTTTCCTATGTGGTCTAAAAACATATTTTGTACATAAGTTAGTACATCTTGTCGACCTTCATGCGTCATTGAAGATAATCTACACTACTCGCATTTGTTCTCCTAAAAAATACCATTCCAACCCACTCAATACGACAGCTTTTACTCCGTTCTTTAGATATAATTTTGAGTGAAGCGAATGGAAAGGATGCACCAGATGAGCGCAGTAGAGACTTATCTTGATCTGGATATTCTCATTAACGGAGGGATGGATACGTTTCTGCTCATGCTCATTGGTCGAGTTATCCACCTCCCCGTTCTGCCAAGTAGAATTTTGGTAGGGGCTCTGCTCGGTGAGATTCCAGTGGTATTAGCTTGTTATTCTACTTCACCGTGGACTACGTTGAGCAAATGGATTATTCCGTTTCTTATGGTCGGAGCAGCCTTCCCAACTCGGAGTCCCTCTGCTTTTCTCAAAGCGTCGCTTGGGTTCTGGCTTTTTTCGACTGGACTTGGTGGCTTTGTGTATGCTTTGTGGGGATGGGTTCAATTTGATAATAGCTTAGGTGGAGAAATGGTTTCACTGGCATTAAACAAGGTCTGGATTCTTCCATTGCTAGCGCTAGTGTGGTGGTTGATGCAACATTTTTGGCAGGGCTGGCTGAAAAGGAAATGTAGTCTAGAGCAAATCATTTACGATTTGGAAATTGACTTTGGCGGTGAAAATAACGGGGTTGTTCGTATTAAGGCGATGCTAGACACTGGGAATCAGTTGCGAGATCCGTTGACGGGGCTCCCTGTTATTCTGCTAGAGGAGGAGGTTGCGGCCACGTCGTTGCCGGACCATGTGCGGTCCTTTTTAAAAATCCCATGGAAAGATTGTGCCGACCCTTGGCCGTTGTTATGGAAGGTCGATCCCAGTTTAGTAAAACGACTTGTTTTCATCCCTTTTCGAGCCATTGATCGTCAGAGTTGGCTGTTTGGGATAAGACCGGAACGAGTGACGTGTTTTGATACGAAGGGATCACGACAAATTCATGCAACGGTGGCACTGGTTAGCCAAGTGTTTAGTTCAGAGGGTGAATATCAAGCGTTACTACACCCAGAACATGTGCAGAAAGGTGGAGAAGGATAATGAAGTGGTGGAGTAATGTTCAAAATAAGATTAAGCACTTATGGTTGAGGCTTCTTCAGAGAATCCATGGAGTTCGTGAGATTTATTATGTTGGAAGCAGTGAAGCCCTTCCGCCACCACTTAACTCAGATGAAGAAGGGGTCCTCTTAGAACGCTTGGAAATGGGGGATCCGTCCATTCGGGACATTTTAATCGAACGAAACTTGCGCCTTGTCGTGTATATTGCACGGAAATTCGAAAATACGGGAATAGGGATCGAAGATCTGGTTTCCATTGGAACGATTGGGTTAATTAAAGCGGTTAACACATTTGATCCCCAGAAGAAAATTAAACTGGCAACTTATGCTTCCCGCTGTATAGAAAATGAAATTTTAATGTATCTTAGACGCAACAATAAAACTCGTTCAGAAGTATCGTTCGATGAACCTTTAAATATTGACTGGGATGGAAACGAATTGCTCTTATCCGATGTTTTGGGTACGGAAAATGATATTATCTCTAAACCAATTGAAGAACAGGTCGACCGTCAACTGTTGCATCTGGCAATGGGGAGGCTGACCAATAGAGAAAAGGTGATTATGGAATTAAGATTTGGGTTGGATAATGGGGTGGAGAAGACCCAAAAGGAAGTAGCAGATCGACTGGGTATTTCACAATCCTACATTTCGCGACTAGAAAAAAGGATAATTCGGAGATTGCGTAAGGAATTTTGTCGATTGGAATAACATAAACTGTGTTAGGGTATACTTCCCAACAGAATTAGCTGGGGAGGTGCTCGTGTTTGGCATTAAATAAAGTTGAGATTTGTGGAGTGAACACCTCAAAGTTGCCTGTTTTATCTAGCGTGAAAATGAGAGAATTGTTTGTGATTTATCAGGCTGGAGATCGTAGTGCTCGCGATAAACTTATCCATGGAAATCTCCGTCTCGTTCTCAGTGTAATTCAACGATTTACGAATCGTGGAGAATTTGTCGATGACCTTTTTCAGGTGGGTTGTATTGGGTTAATGAAAGCGATTGACAACTTTGATCTCGGTCAGAACGTTAAGTTTTCCACGTATGCTGTCCCTATGATTATAGGGGAAATTCGCCGTTATTTGAGAGACAATAACCCAATAAGGGTTAGCAGGTCACTGCGAGATATTGCTTATAAAGCACTTCAGGTAAGAGATCAACTGGTCTGTGAATGCTCACGTGAACCAACCGTGGCCGAGATTGCGCATAAACTTTCTCTGCCACGAGAAGACGTGATCTTTGCCTTAGATGCAATTCAGGAACC
>JAJYAS010000341.1 GCA_021779415.1 Bacillota bacterium | reverse complement strand
TGGTACTATGGCGAATATGATAATGCTGAGTTCGAAGTTCCTTTCTACCTTGTAGCCTATGCTATAGGGGGATATCAGAAAGCTTGGGAAGGCATGCAAACCCTGATTAAGGAAAAAGATTTAGATGTCGATTTGCTTATGGTAGTAGCTGCCATAGGTGCTGCTAGTATCGGATTTTGGAGAGACGGTGCTATTTTGATTTTGATTTTTTCCCTAAGTGGTGCACTGGAGGGATATACTTTGGAGCGAACGAATGCTGAAATTAAGTCCATCATGAAACTACGACCAGAAGAGGCCATTGTGTTACAAGGAAACGTGGAGAAACGAGTTCGAGTCGAAGAATTGCAGCAAGGCGACCGTTTGCTGGTGAGGCCTGGAGAAAGGATTGCGGCGGATGGGATTGTGCGTGAGGGATATTCTTCAGTAAATCAGGCATCGATTACTGGGGAATCGATTCCCATAGATAAAGCCGCGGGGGACGAGGTTTTTGCCGGAACCATGAACGGACAGGGAGCCTTAGTCATCGAAATGACCAAACCAGCAGAGGCAACGTTGCTTGCTAAAATAATCCATCTTGTTCAGGAAGCGCAAAGTGAAAGACCTCCCAGTCAATTATTCATGGAGCGTTTTGAACGTATTTACGCGAAAATCGTGATCACTGGTGCGGTCTTGATCTCAGTTTTGCCACCCTTTGTCTTCGGGTGGTCTTGGAGTGAGACAATTTACAAGGCGATGATCTTTCTCGTTGTAGCCTCGCCCTGCGCTCTGGTTTCCTCCATCATGCCTGCTGTTTTATCCGGAATATCGAATGGAGCACGCAATGGCATTTTATTCAAAGGAGGTGCCTATCTGGAGACTATCGGTGACGTAAGCGTAGTAGCTTTTGACAAAACCGGAACTCTCACCGAGGGAATACCGAGAATTACTCAGGTGATACCTTACGGAAACTATACTGAAAATGAGGTTTTAAGCATCGCCGCTTCTCTGGAAACGTGGTCAGAACATCCTATTGCTAAGGCTATAATCCGTAAGGCGAAAGTGGAAAATCTCCTCTTTAGTACAGCCTCAAAACTGGAAGCTGTGCCTGGGTTTGGGGTACAAGGAATAGTGGAGGGTCAGGAATATCGAATCGGAAAACTAGATTTGAGCGAAGGAGAAATATCGGAAGAGGAAATGAAGGCTGTCCGGAAACTGGAGAAGCAAGGAAATACGGTGATCTTTGTTCAGGTGGGAAAAGGACGAATCGGTGTTTTAGCGGTACAAGATAC
The DNA here is from genome assembly GCA_021779415.1 of Bacillota bacterium. Next base: position 3,578 of record JAJYAS010000341.1, on the reverse strand, counting down.
CCTGCGGCCGCAAGCGAAAGAATCGATCAGAAAACTGAAGCAAATGGGGATAAGGGTTGTAATGCTAACCGGCGACAGCTCTTCAACCGCTCAAATCATGGGCGAGCAGGCAGGCGTTGACCATGTATATTCGGAGTTGCTACCGGAACAGAAAGTGGAAATTATCAAAAAATTAGAGGAATATGGCAAAGTAGCTATGGTCGGCGACGGTGTTAACGATGCACCGGCCTTGGCGGTTTCGTCCGTGGGCATCGCTATGGGTGCAGCCGGAACTGATGTAGCTCTGGAGATTGCTAATGTAGTGCTGATGGCTGATGATATTTCTAAAGTCTCCTATGCTATTGCCTTAGGCCGTCGCACGACTAGGGTAGTCAAACAAAATGTGGCCTTTGCAGTATCAATCATGTTTTTGCTTATCCTGTCTAATTTTTTCGGGAATATTAATCTGCCGCTAGGAGTAATCGGACACGAAGGGAGTACAATTATCGTCATCATCAGCGGCCTACGCTTACTTCGGTAATAGCTATTTACTGCACATTACGTCTTTGAAAGACTTTTAATTTAAGCGTATATTGATCTATTTAATGGTTTCAAAATGCAGCACAATACTGCATTATTTTCTATAGGCTTAGGGCCTGTAAAATTTCCATTGACGAAATAAAATATTAGTGTTATCATTAATCAGCTCAAAGTTGATACCGATTATCAATTGCATTTATAAGAGGTAAGGAGTGAGGAAAATGCCCTTGACAATGCTCTCCCCAGGTAAAGAGGCGGTAGTTGGTGCCTGTAGGGCTAAAGATACAACGAGAAAATTTTTAGAAGGGCTGGGTATTATTCCAGGTGTAACCATATCGGTCATCTCAGAATTTAGTGGGAATCTTATTGTATCCATAAAAGGGTCGAGATTAGCCCTGAATAAGGGAGTTGCTCAGCAGGTACATGTTCAGGTCTGATAATAAAGGGAGGTAAGTAGTTTGGAGAGGACTTTGAAGGAACTATTGCCAGGTGAAAAATCGATAATCACTAAAGTTTTAGGAGATAAAGGCGCGGTGAAGAGAAGATTAATGGATATGGGTGTAACTCGTGGGGCAGAAGTATTGGTTAGGAAAGTGGCGCCGTTGGGAGATCCTATTGAAGTGAATATTCGTGGTTACGAACTGACGCTTAGGAAATCTGAAGCAGAAAACATTATTGTTGCATAAATAATGCTCCTAAATTCGAAGGAGCAATTTTTTTAAAACATTAGATGATAACGATTATCATTAATACTTAAAATTATAAGGAGTTGGAAGATCCTATGTTCTTGAAGTTTGCACTGGTAGGAAATCCAAACTGTGGTAAAACCACTTTATTTAATGAAATCACCGGAAGTACGCAGTATGTTGGAAACTGGCCGGGAGTAACCATTGAGAAAAGAGAAGGGAAAGCGAAAAAGATCGAGGGAGATATAAGGATCATTGATCTGCCTGGAATCTATTCCTTATCCCCATACTCAATGGAAGAAATCATTGCCAGAGACTATATCGTGAATGAAAAACCCGATGTAGTGATTAATATTATTGATGCTACTAACATCGAGAGAAACATGTATCTAACCACACAATTGCTCGAATTGGGTGTCAACGTTGTTGTTGCGCTGAACATGATGGATGCGGCAGATGCAAAAGGCGACAAAATTGACATAGGAATCCTTGAATCTCATCTTAAAGTCCCAGTCATACCTATTACTGCTAGTAAAGGTCGCGGGGTTACAGAACTTCTAGAGAGAGCCCTAAATGTTGCTCAAACAGCGGCTTCGGCAGGGGTAGCGCCATTATTGAATGAAATGCATGATGAAAGTATCATAAGCAGTATCCAGGAAATCGAAAAAAATATTATTCCCCAGTTGAATAGCAAGACCGAGAATTCTCGATGGACGGCGCTTAAGCTCTTGGAAGGGGATGAAAAAGTTCAGGAAACGTTACAAGTTCCCGACGCTTTACTGAGCGAGATCAAATTGTATCAGGAAAAACTCGAGAGAAAGTATGACATGGATATAGAAACGATTATCGCCGACAGCAGGTACCAGTTTACAACCTCTGTAGCGCGCAAGGCGGTTAAGAAAAAAGAACAGAACTCCTATTTGACGGTTTCGGATAAAATTGACAAAGTGGTGACGAATCGGATTTTGGCAATCCCTTTGTTTTTGGCGATGATGTTTGGCATATTTTCAGTAACCTTTGGTACGATTGGTTCCTTCACCATCGACTTTGTGGACGGATTAGTCAACGGTACGATTGCTAATCTTTTCTCTAGCTGGCTTGAGATAGCGGGAGCGGCAGGATGGCTAAAAGATCTCATTGTAAACGGAATTATCGCTGGAATGGGAAGTATGCTGGTATTTGTGCCGCAAATCATGATCTTATTCTTCTTCCTTTCCATCCTTGAAGATACTGGTTATATGGCAAGAGCGGCTTTTGTCATGGATCGGCTGCTTAGAAAGCTAGGTTTGAGTGGAAAATCGTTTATTCCCATGCTGATCGGTTTTGGGTGCAGCGTTCCGGCGATTATGAGTACAAGAACCTTAGAAAATGAAAAGGATCGACGCCTGACGATTATGCTCGTTCCGTTTATGTCCTGTGGTGCAAGGCTGCCCGTATATGCTTTGTACACGGCAGCGTTCTTTTCAACCAATCAAACCATGGTAGTCTTCTCACTTTATCTGCTGGGTATTGTGGTTGCTGTTTTATCAGGATTTCTTCTCAAAAAAACTATTTTGCAAGGGGAAGTAGCCCCGTTTGTTATGGAATTACCTCCCTACAGAATTCCCACATTTAAAGGTTTGATGATTCATATGTGGGACAAGGGAAAAGGGTTTGTCAAAAAAGCAGGGACGATTATCTTTTCAGTCGCCGTTGTGATCTGGTTTTTACAATACTTTAGTTTTTCCTTGCAAGCAGTAGTGGATCCAGGAGATAGCATTCTGGGCATCATCGGCAAGACAATAGCTCCTGTTTTTGCACCTCTGGGCTTTGGGGACTGGAAATCTGCTGTTGCGTTAATTACGGGTTTTGTAGCAAAAGAAGCCGTTGTGTCCACGATGGGTATCTTACATGGAGTAGCAGAAGCAACAGAGGGCTCGACGGACCTGATAACAGCTCTGCAGGGAGCATTTACCCCCTTAACAGCTTATGCGTTCATGGCGTTTACCCTACTTTACATGCCATGCATGGCAGCCTTTGCTACCATCAAACGGGAGATGAATTCCTGGAAGTGGACCTTAATTACAGTTGGATATTCGACAGGGGTCGCTTGGCTTGTAGCCTTCCTTATCTTTAGAGTTGGTATATTAATGGGTTTTAGTTGATTTAGAACAGAAACTAATGGAAAAGGAGAATTTATATGATTAACTGGATTCGTGAGCTAGAGTGAGATAGGGGTCTTCCGCGGAACTCCAAAATTGATGAGACGAAACTAAAGAAAAAAGGTGATTGAAATGATTAATTGGATTTTAGGAGGAGCCATTGTTGGCGTGACCATTTTCATAATTCTACGAACGATTAGACGCATGAGAAATGGGGAAGGCACGGGTTGCG
>JAJYAS010000340.1 GCA_021779415.1 Bacillota bacterium | reverse complement strand
GCTAATGGTTATATCGAAAATATGGGTAAACCGGAGATTGCGCGCGTCCTTAAAGAGGCTCAAATTGCTCAGGCTATCGCTGAAAAAGAGACGGAAACAACAAAAGCATCCGCCAATAGAGATGCGGCAATTGCTAAAACAAACGCCGAACAAGAACGAGTTATGGCAGAAACCGCATCTCAATCAAAACAGGCTGAAAATGTCAAGGAATTAAACCTTAAAAAGGCAAGATACGATACTGAAGTTGAAACTGCAAGAGCGGATAAGGAAAACGCCTATAATCTTCGTACAGCCGAGCTCAAACAAAACCTGACTCAACAGGAATGGAAGATTAAGGAGATTGAACGTCAAGGCCAGGTAAATGTGGCTAATGCAGAAATTGAACGCAAACAAAAAGAACTAGAAGCAGACATAATCAAACCGGCAGAGGCACAAGCTAGAGCGGTAAAAATCGAGAATCAAGCGAAGGCCGAGGCCAATGCAACGGTTACTAAACTTGAAAATCAAGCTAAAGCCGAAGCTAATGCTCTCACAATTAAACTTGAGAATGAAGCCAAAGCAGAAGCAACTAGAGCAGTAGGTAATTCGGAAGCAGAAATCATTCGTGCCAAAGGTAAAGCGGAAGCGGATACTATTTTGGCCAAGGCACAATCCTTCAGTAACTACTCACAAGCCGCCATTCTCGATAAACTCCTATCCGGTATCCCAGAGTTGGCGAAAGCTATCGCTAGTCCTCTGGAAAACGTAGACAAGATAACAGTGATCTCGACAGGTGGAGATAATTCAGGGGTGCAAAAAGTAACCCGCGATATTACGGACATGATGGCTCAAATGCCGGAAGTGATAGAACAGCTTACAGGCGTAAACATAGGAAATCTTATTAATTCCTTGAAAGTGCCCAATGACAATTCTAATAGTATTAGTACAAATGGAATGGCTAAAGATCCTGAAAGCAAAACAGAGAGTGAGGGATAATTTTCTGATAGACAATTCCATTATAGTTGGGTAAAATAGATAATGTAGAGTGACCTGTGAGTTGTTTCACAGGTTTGTAGTAGGGTAGAAATAGGTAGCACTAAGAAATTGGAACCAGAAATCATAGTTTCAGGATGGAAGGATGGTAGAATATGAAGTATTCAGCGATTGTGTATAAATAGCTATCCTTTTTTAGGTAGCTATTTTTTGTTTCTTTCTAAGGGTTTGCTATATTCGACAGAAGAAAGGTTGGTTAATTTGATCTGGAATATTGAGAAAGAATGCATGAGTCGCAGTCGGCTAGAGGAATTGCAATTAGAGCGTCTGAAGTGGACAGTCAACAGGGTGTACCACAACGTGCCTCATTATAGAGCGAAATTCGAGGAACTCGGTGTTACTCCTGAAGATATCAAATCTTTGGAAGACTTAAAACGTCTGCCTTTTACCACGAAGGTTGATTTAAGGGACAACTATCCCTTTGGCCTTTTTGCCGTTCCTCAGAAGGAAGTGGTTCGCGTTCATGCCTCATCCGGAACCACGGGTCGCCCGGTGGTCGTCGGATATACGGCTAGCGATCTCAATAACTGGACCGACCTCACCGCTCGAATGGTCACCTTGGCGGGTGTGACCTCAGAAGACGTCGCCCAGATCGCGTTTAACTACGGCCTTTTTACAGGTGGGTTTGGCCTACATTATGGACTGGAAAGGGCAGGCGCCATGGTCGTCCCTGTTTCCGGGGGGAATACAGAACGACAGCTCATGTTAATGCAAGATTTTGGCACGACTGTTCTGATTTCGACGCCTAGCTATTCACTCTATATTGCTGAAGTTGCGGAGAAGATGGGCATAGATATCTCCTCCTTGAAGCTAAAAATTGGACTGTTCGGGGGCGAACCTTGGACAGAGGAAATGCGTAAGGAAATTGAATCCAGACTGAACATCTCGGCCTCGGATAACTATGGTCTAAGCGAAGTTATGGGACCTGGTGTGGCTGGGGAATGCCAATATAAGTGCGGACATCATATTGCTGAGGATCATTTTATCATTGAGACGATTGATCCTGAGACGGGTGAAGTCCTCGAACCAGGTCAGGAAGGGGAACTGGTCTTTACTTCCTTAACTAAGGAAGCTTTTCCCGTGATCCGTTTCCGGACTAAAGACATCTCCTGTATTACCCAAGAACCATGTCAGTGCGGTCGGACCACAGCGCGTATGCGCAAGGTTGTCGGTCGTACGGACGATATGCTGATTATCCGTGGAGTGAATGTCTTTCCTTCGCAGATCGAAAGCGTTCTAATGAATATCGAGGGCATTGGCCCTCATTACGTGATCAATGTCCATAGACGAAACTTCCTTGACGAACTGGAAGTGGTGGTCGAGCTTACTCGAGAAGACTTGCTCGAACCCTATTCCAAGCTGGAAGACTTTACGGGTTACATCCGTCAGAAGCTCCACGGCGTTCTCTCTATTAACGTTCGGTTGAAAATCGTCCAGCCGGGAACCTTGGAGCGGAGTGCCGGTAAGGCTAAGCGGGTCTTCGATTACCGTTAACTTGTTTATGGGGTTTCAACTGAAGTGATCAGTATGTAGAAAATGACTCTAGATAGAGATTATACTTGAAACTTTGAAATGGGGTGGTGACTAGTGATGCCAATTAGTTCATTTTTATTAACGTTGACTCCTATTGCCGTCATAATACTGATGCTCGTTGTCTGGAAGAAGCCTGCGGATATTAGTGGAATCGTAGGATGGATTGTTATTTCGGTAATTGCATTATTATTTTTCCGAACGAGTCTCGAAGTGATCTTCCGGTCTACCATAGCTGGTGGAGTAAAATCGTTCACGGTTTCATTGGTTGTTGCAACCTCACTGTTGCAAATGGCCTTTATGGAGAAAACCGGAGCACTTCGGAGAGTTATTATTTTTATAAAAACGATTGCCAGTGATAACAGAGCTGTTCAAATTATGCTGATCAATATCGGCTTTGGTACGCTGATGGTATCAGTTGGAGCAACCCCTGTCTCTTTGCTACCGCCCATTATGTTGGCCTTAGGTTATTCCACCTATGTTTCCATAGCGCTACCCTGCATTGGGTATGATGCTTTATGCACCTATGCTTTGTTGGGCGCACCTGTGGTTGTTTTTGTTGATATGGCTAATTCATTTTTGGGCAAGGGTCACGAAATAAGCTTGTCCCAAGCGGGTAGCGTGTTTTTCATGTTCCTACCGATTATCTCCACTTTAATTGGTTTTTGCATGCTTTGGATTGTAGGTAGGTGGCAGGGAATCAAAGACGGTTGGCTGCCGTGTCTTATTACTGGGGCGGTCATAACTTTCGTTTCCTATTTCACTAATAAAGTGGACAGGCTGGTAGTTCTGACAGGCATCATGTGTGGGGCTGCAGTTATTATTGCCATGGTGTTTTATCTACTGGCTACAGGGAAAAAGGTTATCGATAAAAGTAGACTTACTGCTGAGGAGCTGGAGTATGAAAGAAACTATTCACTTTGGAAGGCTTTAACTCCTTGGGGGCTACTTATTGTTCTAATCCTAGCGCTTAACCTGCCAACGGATATGTTTAATTTTCTCTACAGAAAGGTTACTCTACCCATCACCGGATTATCAGCTGATGGAAAGCCTATTATGACCAGAGCACTGTGGAATGCGTATACGTGGATTTTCGTGAGTACTTTCCTTTCCATGGCCTTTATTAAACCGACGTCATCTCAATTGAAAGAGACATTTAAGGTGTGGTGGAAGAGAGCCCCTAGGCCAGTCTTCGCAGTCGTTATTTTCTTTAGTATAGGGGAGATTATGAATTTTTCTGGTTTTGATATGGCTACCAATAAGTTTGTTGTAGCCAGTATGGTACAGGTTTTGGCCAATTTCTCGTCCCAAATCTTCAGTAATGCGTATGGTTCGGTGGTTGCTTTCATTGGCTTATTGGGGGGATTCATAACAGGCAGTGAGGCCTCTACCATAGCAATGTTCTCAATGTATACTATGAAGACGTCAAGTTTACTCCATATGGGTTTAGAAGGAATGCTGATCGTCACGGCAGGATTGGCCTTTGGTGGTGGCTTAGCAAGCGTTATTTCTCCAGCAAAATTGCAGAATGCGGCTGCTGCCATTGACAAGATGGGGGAAGAAACTAAGGTCATTAGAATTGCTTTTGTGTTTTCCTTAATTCTAATAGCGGTAACCACTGTCTTGGTTATGGGTTTCTTAAGAATTTATGTTTAGTCAGCTTAATGTCGGAGGTTAAAACATTGGAATACGGCAAAGTTCAATATCATAGCACATAAAATAAGGCTGGAAGCGATAATTGCTTCCAGCCTTAACTTCATCCATCAGTTATGAGTGTGGTGTATAATAAATGTGGGTGTCATCTAAGGAGGGAATCCATGATTATTAAAGGGTATGTGAGTTTGGGAGAGAAGGTTTTAAATGAGGTTCTTAACCTTGAAGGAATCTGTAATGACTATGATAACCTTTTAGGAAGTATGTTTTTAGACCCGTCTCTAAACTTTAATTGTTGCATAAATTGTGTCTTTTTGCTCTATGAAAATCGTGAGCTGATTAGTATGCTATCAATGTTTATCCCAACACAACAGGAAGCGGAAATTACAGGCTATACGTTGCCAAAGTATAGGGGTAATGGTTATTTCAAAGCATTGTTAGCAAAAGCAGTTGAAGAACTAAAGAAATTCGACGTTCCAGAGATTCTGTTTGTCTGCGAAACTCAATCAAACTCAGGTAAAAAGGTCCTCGATGCCCTCAAGGCTGAATATGAGCACACCGAGTATTCTATGAGGTTAGATCAGGGTGGAGATAATCGAACTGGAAGCGCGTATGCGTATCGTCTGTTGCTCTTGCG
>JAJYAS010000339.1 GCA_021779415.1 Bacillota bacterium | reverse complement strand
CGCCGCTACACCACCCGCCAACAGAAGCGTCTTTACTCCGGTCTGGTCAATAGCCATCAACGTTTTCCGAACTAGTACGTCTACGATCGCTTGCTGGAAAGAGGCTGCAAGATCCGGCACGCTGAGGGTTTCTCCCCGCATATGTGCGGAATTCAAGGTATTCAACACAGCCGACTTCATGCCACTAAAACTAAAATCCAAGCTTCTTGGTTCTAACATAGCCCTAGGGAACTTAAACGCTTGCGCATCCCCCTCCTGAGCTACCTTTTGAATTTGAGGCCCACCTGGATAACCTAAACCCAACGTTCGGGCCACTTTATCCAAGGCCTCGCCAGCAGCATCATCCCTTGTCTGCCCCAATACTTGGTACTGACCGTGGGCTTTAAATAAGATTAAATGGGTATGTCCTCCCGAAACCAACAATGACAAAAAAGGAAATCCAATATCTTGATGATGCAAAAAGTTGGCGTAGATATGCCCTTCCAAATGATTAATACCCAGGAGCGGAATTCCAGCTGCGTAGGCCATAGCTTTCGCTCCAGAAACTCCCACTAAAAGAGATCCTACAAGCCCAGGGCCACGGGTAACCGCGATAGCCGATAAATCGGAAAAGCCGAGCTTTGCCTCATCCAAAGCTTGCTGGACAACTGGTTGAAGATGAAGACTGTGTTCACGCGAAGCGATTTCGGGCACAACTCCACCATATTTTTGATGCGTCGCAATCTGTGACGAAATGACATGGCTACGCAAATCCGTTCCGTCCACCAAAATAGCCGCCGAGGTCTCATCACAACTCGTTTCAATCCCTAAAATGATAACTTGGTCTTTCTCACTACCTGTCACGTCACATTCACATCCATTCCCAATTCCACCCACATGATTAACGCATCCTCCTGGGTGTCTGCATAATACCCTTTCCTAACCCCAGCAGTGGCGAACCCCAATCTTTTATATAAAGACTGTGCCGGGCTGTTGGAAGCCCGAACTTCAAGCGTCATACGTTCCATTCCCTGCTCTACCATTCTGTCCATCATGGAGCGCATGAGATACTCCCCCCAATGCTGCCCACGAAAGTTTGGGGCAATGGCGATGTTCGTGATATGCCCTTCATCAAGGATAAACCAAAGTCCCATGTACCCGATAACCTGACCCTCTAACTCTAGACAAAGATAACGAGCGTACTCGTTATCTTTTAGTTCCGCCTTAAAAGCCTGTAAAGACCAAGGAGTGGAGAATGAGGTACGCTCGATTTCCAGAATGGCTTGGAGATCCTCCATCTGCATGGGGCGCACAATCCCTTTACTCATACCCCTTATGCCCTTCTTTCTTACGTGCTTCCTCTTTCTTGGCCCAATTGACCTCCGCTTCAGAAAAACGAATGTAGTACGGTTGAACCCGTTCACTTATGCCCGTTTCTTGCCATCGTTGCCAAACCGCACGTACTGCATAGGCACCTCGTGGCAAACTCATATATTCAGGCAAAATCACAGCTTGCTCACCGAAGACCTCTACAATTCGTTCCTTAGCCTTTGTCACTGCATCCCCAACGAAACAAATTGAGCGCTCCAGACCCTTCAAATGCTCCAACCATTGGTCTATGGGCAACGCTTGAGGAGAGGTTAAACACGCTGCCTTCTCTTCCCCTCGCGTCCAATGATAACGCGCCGTGTACCATTCATTCTTGCGCGCGTCCAGAATAGGGACAATATCTTCTGTTCTCCCCAGTCCTGCCCAGGCTAAAGCATCGAGAGAAACGACGCCAATAAGCGGAAGGTTTAGTACTTGGGCCAATCCCTGGGCAGTCGCAATTCCGATCCGAATTCCAGTAAACGAACCCGGTCCTCGCACTACCCCAATCATGTCTAACTCCTGAAGTGTCCAATCTGAGGCCGTGAGTAGTTGCTCGAGCATCGGAATAAGGCGCTCCGAGTGCGTCTTAGTGGTATGTAAAAAACTCTCAGCAATAAGCCTTCCATCTTCAGCTAAGGCCACAGCTGTCACTTTTGTTGTCGTATCTATCGTTAAATATTTCATCGGACCTCCGAACCTTTCCATCGCGATTATAGTTTGTTTACTGGCAAAACCTATGCGCTCTACTTAGCCATATCTTTTAAACGTTGCTCCCATTTACATTCCTGAGCGCGAAAGATAATCTCGCGTGGGGATTCTCCACTTCCAAGGATCTCCACCTCTACGTGATCTTCGGGTAAATAATCTTCTGCAATTTCGGGCCATTCGATTAAACAGATGGCATCCTCTACGAAGGCATCTTCAACTCCGATCACTTCGACCTCTTCAGGACGTTGAAGTCGGTATAAATCCATATGAATCAAGCGAGTTTTGACCCCTGTTCCCGTAAGTTGCCCTAAATACTCATGTTGCAAAGTGAACGTTGGGCTGGTCATGGGGCCTGTTACACCTAACGCTTCGCCGACCCCTTGTGCAAAGGCCGTTTTTCCTGCACCCAGATCCCCAATCAAGGCCACGATATCTCCCCCCCGCAAACTCCCTCCCAATCGGCTTCCCCACTCTCGAGTTTGCTCAGCTGTTAAACTCGTAACTCTGTATTCCATGCTTGTTTAGCGTTTCCTTTCTTAATTAGTTTTTGTACATTCTCCAAGTATTTAACATATCTCGATTGTATCTTATAATAATAGTCTTACAAGATGAGCACTAATCGATACTCTCTTAAAATGACTCCTTTTGCTGCTCTTCTATTAAGCACTCTCCATTAGTGGTGGAAGATTCGTTCTGCCAAAACTATTCGTACCCCAAACTCCTAAAATGATCAGGGTTATCCCTACAGCCTGAAGCCAGCCAAACTGCTCTCCCCGAAAAATCACACCCGAAAAAACCGACACGACAGTAACAAGATTTAAGATAGGGGCTGTTTGAGAAGCTGGCAGTTTTGCATACATATAATTAGAAAGGAAAAACGCAAGAACTGACGATATAATTCCTAAATAGAAGATCGCTCCTAACACACTCACCAATTCAAGCGGTTTCAGGTAAGCCAAAATAGAACCTTCGATTGCGCTTTGGCCTACTCCTAGCACATTAAAGATCACAGTCCCTGCCCACATCATGACAAAGGTAATTTCCAGTGGGGCAAACGTCCTCGAGGAGTGCCTTGCCAGAATACTGTACGCACCTGCTGACAAAACAGCCACGAGAAGCGCAAGAATTCCCCAAAGATGCTCACCCACCTGAAACTTTCCTTGTGCAACTACAATTAATATCACACCAAACACAGAGGCCAAAATCGAAAGGACTTGCTTTGAATTGAGTCTTTCTTTTAGAAAAACCGCAGCCATGACGGCAATTGCTACTGGAACCAAAGCGATAACCATACCTGCTTCAGAGGCAGAAGTCCACTTGACTCCCCAAGTCTCCCCTAAAAAGTAAATTCCAGGTTGAAAAAGTGCTAAGATAACTAATGAGAAAATAGGTTTTCCTTTGAGGTCAATACGGATCACGCCAATCGACTTTAACACGGTGAGCAGAAGCGCTGCGACCCCGAAACGAAAACCAAGCAACTGGAGGGGAAAGGTATGATTTAAGGTCTCCTTAGTAAATAAAAAGGAGAAACCCCAGATCACCGCCATGCCGATTCCAGCAAGGAGGGGCAGGCTAGAAGATGATCTAGAACTCATACGCTCATTCTCCCATCCTAGGTTCTGGGTTTACAATTTTACCATCAATAATGACATAAAGCGGTCGGGCAGTGATGACAAAGGGATGTTCACTCCAGATGACAATATCCGCGTCTTTCCCCACCTCCAGCGATCCTATGCGCTCGGACACCCCCAAAATTTCTGCGGCATTAATGGTAATAGCCTTTAGTGCCTCCTCCATGTCCATCCCTGCTTTGCACGCTAAAGCAGCACAGAGCGGAAGCTGTTCAATCGGAGTGACGGAGTGATCGGTCATAATGGCTACTTTTACCCCTGCCTTGGCTAATATACCTGGAGTTTTAAAGGATTTATCCTTAAGCTCAACTTTGGCACGGTTAGTCAGCAAAGGTCCAACCACGGCGGGGTACCCCAACTCCGCGAGTTCCTCTGCAATTTTATGCCCTTCTGTGCAATGTTCAATCACGAGATCGACCTCGAATTCTTGTGCAACGCGGATGGCTGTCATAATATCATCCGCACGATGGGCATGGGCACGCAGAGGAATTTCCCGGTTAATTACCCGCACAAGAGTTTCTAAGCCCAAATCCCGCTCCGGAATCTTATCTGGGTCCGTTTTTCCTTCTTCCAATTTATCTCGGTAAACCTGCGCATCCACTAAGGCCTGGCGCAGAAGCGCAGCCGTTCCCATCCTCGTCATGGGCATTTTCTTTTGTTCGCCATAAACCGACTTGGGGTTTTCTCCAAACGCCACCTTCAAACCAGCAGGATCACGGACAATCATCTTATCCACAATCTTCCCAGCGGTTTTCATGACAACCCCTGTTCCCCCAATGACATTTGCACTCCCTGGCCCCGTAAATACCGCTGTAACTCCACCCAAACGAGCGTCACGGAACCCCTCATCTTCCGGGTTAATTCCATCAATCGCCCGCATGTCCGGTGTCACAGGATCTGTCATTTCATTAAAGTCTTCCCCTTCCCACCGGTATATCTCTTCGCCGATACCCACATGGCAATGCGCATCAATAAACCCGGGCAACACGAGACACCCCACAGCATCGATCACAAGTGCATTCGCTGGAACATCAATGTCCAATGTTTCTCCGAGCGCTGTAATTTTTGTCCCCTCGATCAAAACCTCTCCCACGAATTCACGTCCAGCCATCGTTTTAATCTGGGCGTTCTTTATAAAGAGCTTCCTCATTGCCTTGTCCACTTTG
>JAJYAS010000338.1 GCA_021779415.1 Bacillota bacterium | reverse complement strand
CTGAACCTTGGCTATTCTCCGAATCAAGCTTGATTAAGTCATTATTTTCAATAGAATAATGCCAACTATAACCTGTAGTAATATTTTCGTCTAAGGTTATTGAGACAACTATTCCTACATTTACCACTTCATTTAGATTTGAACTTTCAATAGTGCTTGTTTTAGCATCGATTTCATTTGTTTTTGAAATTGAAGAAGTATTTTTCGTTAGCTCATTGGTCATTTGCTTAACAATCTCCGTATAACTTTCTTTTTCTTTTTCCGGATAGGATATGATGAAGCCGAGTTGTTGATCGCCAACGACACAGCCAACTTCATTAAAGATGATAGGGGGATCATCTCCACCGCCATATTCAAGTTTGTATCCACGATCATCAGCATAATCATGGATGATATGACTTACTCTGTTTTTTGCCATATTCATCATATCAACCCCTGAGCTATTATTCACATTGTAGCCGCCCCAAATCTTCAAGGTATGAAGTTTATCGGAGGACTCCATTGAGATACCGTCTCCGTTATCGCTTTCTGTTTTTTTTGAATAGATATCGGGATAAGATAAGGAGAACCCGAATCGATCATTGGAATAAGTTTTAAATGTTGGGGCACCAGAGCTTTTTTTCGTTACATTCGGTGCTGTGGAAACAGGGCTTACTGGTTTTTGAGAGTTGGAACAACCAATAAGTAATAAGGCCATTACCAGAGTGATGATATGGGCTGGAATTCTTCTCTTGTTTTTCATTTTTACCCCCCGTTTAATGTTATATTTGAGTGAATCACCCCTACGGATTTAAAACGCACCTCAAACAGACGACTCATCCATACACCCCGGAAAAGTAAAATCCACCATGCAAAAATTGTATAGTGGATTTTACTATGTTTATATCACCCAGTGGGTGATCTTTTGTATATTTTTTGCAGGAGTTTATGTGAAGATCGTTCATTTACACCAAGCTATATAAAAGGTGGTCCCAGGAATGCATTCCCTTTTAAAGCAATAAAAGAATGTTGAGACACCTCTTTTAGATAATTTTGATTATTCCGCCTTTTCGAGGGGATGGGCAGAAACACCCTATATCGAAAAAAGTCGATTAGAGGGAATGTCTTGGTATTTGAGTACTTTGATTGATTTATCGCCATGCTGCAAGAAGATCAAAATTTACGAGTCTGTTGCTAAATGTTCTTCATTTAGACATACTAATAACATGTCATGTAGAATAACCAACAACGTGGAGGTCAATATGGTACATACTAGCGAACAAGCTAATAAACTAATTGACGAAAAAAGCCCGTATCTCTTGCAACATGCCTATAACCCCGTAAACTGGTATCCCTGGAATGAAGAAGCCTTCGAAATTGCCAAAAGAGAAAATAAACCTATATTCCTAAGTATTGGCTATTCCACTTGTCACTGGTGTCACGTAATGGAACGAGAATCGTTCGAAGACCAGGAAGTTGCAGCCGTACTTAATCGTTACTTTATCGCCATTAAAGTCGACCGTGAAGAACGCCCTGATGTTGACCATTTGTATATGGCGTTCTGCCAGGCTCTGACCGGTTCTGGCGGTTGGCCACTCACCATTCTCATGACGCCTGAGAAAAAACCGTTTTTTGCTGGAACTTACTTTCCTAAAACCCAGCGTTATGGGCACCAAGGGCTTATGGAGCTGTTAGAACAAGTCGGGACACTCTGGAAGACCAACGAAGCTAAAGTGCGTGAGTCCGGCGATGAGATTGTAGCTGCCGTCCATTCACAACGGTCCATTCCTAAGAAAACCAAGCCCCTTTCCTCCTCTATCAATGGCACATCCTTAAAAGACGGCCAGAGCTCCGCATCCGAAACCATTCAAACTTGGGGAACACAGCTTATCGAGAAAACTTACAAGCTCTTAGCAGAAAGCTTTGACGCTCGTTACGGGGGCTTCGGTCGTGCTCCGAAATTTCCTACACCCCACACCCTTACCTTCCTCCTTCGCTATGCCCAACACCATCCACAGGAAAAAGCTCTAGCGATCGTTCGCAAAACGCTTGACGGTATGGCTCAAGGTGGGATTTATGATCATGTCGGGTTTGGATTTGCAAGGTACAGTACGGATGAGAAGTGGATAGTTCCTCACTTCGAAAAAATGCTCTATGATAACGCCCTGCTCGCTTTAGCCTATCTGGAAAGCTATCAAGTTGAGCACCATCCCAAAGATGCCCAAATAGCACAAGACATCTTTACCTATGTGCTGCGCGATATGACTTCCCCTGACGGGGGATTTTACTCCGCGGAAGATGCTGATGCTGAGGGGATCGAGGGGAAATTCCATGTTTGGACTCCCCAAGAGATTGAAGCAGCACTTGATCAAGAGACAGCAGCTAGGTACTGTGCTGTTTATGACATTACCCCTGAAGGTAATTTTGAAGGGAAAAGCATTCCCAATCTTTTACAAGGAACTTTAGGTAAAATCGCTCGTGACAACTCCCTAACAGAAGATGACGTTCTGAACTCCTTAGTAAGTGCTCGTCAAACTTTATTTGTCACACGTGAGAAAAGAATCCACCCCCATAAGGATGATAAGATTTTAACCGCTTGGAACGGACTTATGATCGCTGCCTTGGGTAATGGGGCACAAATTCTCGGAAATAAGAGCTATCTTGAAGCCGCCGAAAGAGCAGCAAATTTCATCCTGACCCACCTTCTGCGCAGCGATGGCCGCCTCTTGGCCCGTTACCGCGAGGGGGACGCAGCCTACCTTGGGTACTTGGACGATTATGCCTTTTTCATTGGGGGGCTCCTAGAACTATACTCCGCTAGTGGTAAACCCCACTATCTCCGAACCGCACTTCAACTACAAGAAGAACAAGAACGACTCTTTTGTGATGAAGAGGGGGGCGGATACTATCTCACCGGCCTAGATGCGGAAGAGCTTCTCATCCGTCCTAAAGAAAGTTATGACGGAGCGCTTCCTTCTGGCAACTCGATCACCGCGCTTAACCTTCTCCGTCTAGCACGTCTCACTGGCGACGAACGCTGGGAACGAAAAGCAGAACAACTACTGCTTGATTTCCGTGCTGTCCTCGAAGAACATCCCTCCGGATATACAGCTTTTCTGCAAGCCTTACAGTTTGCCCTCCATCCGAGTCAGGAATTGATTCTAGCTGGTTCTCTCGAATCCGTTCAACTGTCCGAAATGCGCCAGATCTTCTTTTCCGCTTTTCGCCCTTATGCTTCAGTGCTTTATCAAGAAGGTAGTCTAGACGAGATTGTCCCTTGGGTCCAAGACTACCCCCTTCAATCTAATACTGTTACGGCCTATCTATGTCAAAACTTCACCTGTCAACGCCCCGTCCATCAAATTGATGAATTCAAAGCACTTTTGAAAAACTCCTAAGCCCAAACCTAATAGACCTGTTAAATTATAATTTAACAGGTCTATTAGGTTTGAATCAATACTAATTATCGAAGTCAATCTCAAAAAGTACTACGTGTCCAAACGTATACTTAATCAGTATAAGCTTCTTAATGGATCAAGGAAAGAAAAGGTAATCTAGCGATTATCCACGGCAACAATCATCAGAGATGGGATATCCGCCAGATTATAGTCAATTGGAGCACTCAAAGTTTTTTCATTCTCATAGAATACTCTGACATAGGGACGGTTTGGAAAAGCTGGATTTTGTCTTACAACATTTCCTCTTTGCCCATTACTTAGAAGTATACCTGAACCTGAGGGATAAACAGCGATATGTTTTCTGAAGACATCTAAAATTTTAGGTTCAAAATGCGTGTTTGTTTGAGCAATAATGTATTCATACGCCTCATTTGGTTCGATAGCCTTCCGGTAAACCCGTTTACTTGTCAAGGCTTCATACACATCAGCCACCGCAGCCAGTCTCCCGTACTCATGAATTTCATTGCCTTTAAGCCCTCTTGGGTAACCAGACCCATCCCATTTTTCTTGGTGTTGAAAGGCAATATGCGCGGAAAGCAAGCTGAAATCATTATTCTTGCGCAGAATATCAAACCCATATGTCGTATGAAGTTTAATCTCCTCAAATTCAGCTTCTGTAAGCGGCGTTTTCTTATTTAGAATGCACTCTGGAATCTTAATTTTTCCGATATCATGCATCAAGACGCCCATGCCCAGCTCCATCAATTTCTGTTCGGAATATCCAGATGCTATCCCAAGTACGAGAGCAATAATGGTTGTGTTAACTGAATGATGATAGGTGTAATCGTCATACCCCTGAATTTCAATTAAGTTACCCAATATGTCTGCACTAAATAAAAGATCGTTTACCATTTCCTGAATTGATCTACGGATATCAGCCAAAGGCAAGGAATCTTCCGAATCACACTCAATATAGTTGCTAATAGTTTGAATGGTTTTATACGCTACTTCACGGGTTTGACCCGTAATCGACATATGTACCTCAACGTCTTCTAGTCTGTCATCTTGAATAAACAACACGTCAAACCCCAAAGTCTTTAAACGTGTAATATAAGAAGTGGTCATGAGTACCCCTGCCTGCAATAGAATCTTCCCAGCAGAGTTAATTACTGGACGTGCCAATACTGATCCTTCCGCAACATAACGTGTGTTTACCAAACGCAAGATTTCTCACCCAATTCTCACTTATCTAACAAGTATTAGTACTACTATAAACACTTCAATTCGTCATAATACTCTAAAATACCTCTTGTATTTATGAGTATTTGGAAATTTTCCCTTTAGTCCTATTTAGAAGTGAATAATATTCAAACCCGCTAACAGCACCAGAGCTATCGCAGTAGGTACAACATATTTGACCAAAAACATATAGACACGGACCAATCCATCGTTTTTCAATTCCCCTCCATTGGACATTTCT
>JAJYAS010000337.1 GCA_021779415.1 Bacillota bacterium | reverse complement strand
GGTAGCGAGCTTCTTGACTTCTTCCGCCACGACTCCAAAGCCTCGGCCGCTATCTCCAGCGCGGGCTGCTTCAATGGCGGCGTTTAAAGCCAAAAGATTGGTTTGTGACGCAATTTCCTTGATCACATCCGTAACAGAGGCAATGCGCGCAGAACTAATGTCAAGTTCAGTCATCTTCTCTTGCATTTGTTCAGTCATACTAGCTAAACTTAAAATCTTTTCGGCAATCCTTTGAATCTTCTGGGCCCCCTCTTGCGCCAAGGCATCCACTTGTCGGGAGAATTCGGCAGCTTCAGAAGCATTGTTGGAGATTTGAGCTGTCGCATCATTCATCTCTGCTGCAGAAGCCGCGGTCTCTTCCGAAGTGGCCGCCAAGGCCTGACTAGCCTCATTAACACTGCGTTGCAAGCTATCAATCTCAACCAAGGCTTTCTCTAATTCGGCCTTCTTGTCGATTTCGGTCATATAGGACTGAATATAACTGGCCATAACTACTTGCTGATCAAAACTCAAGAGTCTTTGAAAAGCTAAACTGGCACGAATCGCTTGGTCTGTTTTTTTACGATAATGTTTAAAGATCCGCGGTATGATTTCATCGCAAAAGAACTGATTAGCACTCAGATAGTAAAAGGGCGGTAAATTGATCCGATTATGGACCTCCCCAATCGTAACACGCCACTGCATGAACTCTTCATCAATCTTATCTGGGAAGAGAGACAGTAAGTATTTCTTCATAGTGATTTTCAACTTTTCAACCGTTGAAAATTGATCAATAATGGCTTTAAGCCCTGGAAGTGTCGTCACATGGGCGTAGAAATTGCGGACAATTTCCTCTGCATCCTTCTCAATGACCAGTTGAACCTCTTTAAGAAGGGCTAACTGTTCCCCATCCATTCTCAATAAGCGAACCGATTCATCTAAGCTAAACTGGTGTAGTTGAATCAACGAAGTTCATCCTCTCTTAGTTCATAATGCTTAATAAGCTTCTAATTCCCAGCAAGCATAATATCCTTATCCGTAACATAGCTTTTGCCCTCAAGTAAAATTCCCAAGGCTGTTAAGACCACGTTGACCGTACAATAAGAATCGTGTTCATCTGTTGCACAATCATCACAAATGCTTTGTACCTCACTAAAGGCTTCTTGAAGTTCCATGTTTTTATACCGTTCAGGGATTAAAGGCACGCTCCTGAACATATCCAGAATATCCTCTGGGATCTTATCGTTAAATTTCTCCCCCGTCTGAGCGGATAAGCTAAGGAATTCCTTCGCCATGAATAATTGGCAAAGTGCCGAACATTTGCACCCCTGTGCGCAAGATTTATCCATCTTGGAAAAGGCCTTATAGGCACTAAGCTTACTGAATCCTTGAGTCGCCATTTCTAATACTCCTTTCTCACTGTGAACTAGTCGTTCCTATTTACTTAACGTTTGACGTGTTCAGAACGTCTTCGATCGCCTGCTTAAAGCGTTCTATGCCAGTTTTCTCTAGGACATGATAAAGACGGGCCTTGCTTCCAAGTTCTTGCCCAAATTCCTCGGCCCCTGCTGAATAGGTCTCCAAAATCCGTTTCACTACAGGGATAACCTGATCTCGGGAAATGCCTTTGCGCACCAAAGTCCCATGTTTCGGGTTCATCCCCGATTCTGTGCCGCCGATCCAAAGCGAATATTTGCCGCGTGGTTCAGCCATTAGCCCAAGATCATGACACTGCACACCAGTACAATTACGCGGACAGCCGGAAATTCCAATTTTAAAATCCCATGGAAGAATTGTGGCATAAAATTCTTCATCCAGCATTTTAGCGAGTTCTAAGGTATCTCCACGAGAGTTCGGGGAAAATCCCTTGCCAGGGCAGGCTGCGATATTCCGAACGCTCTTATGTAAATTAGCTACGCGGAGACCCGCTGCTTGGAGCTGGTCCAAGGCTGAAGATACTCTTTCTTTGGGGATAAGGAGCAGCGAGGTCATGCGACGAGTGTTCTTGATAACCCCATCCTCTCCTACAATCTCTGCCAGTACACGTACCTGCTTGCCGGTCAAGATTCCGCCGGGTGAATTCACGATAATTGCTACAATCCCATTGGCTTGTTCAGCGATGGCCCAGTGAATACCACTCTCACATTCTAGGCCTTCACCGGTCCATTGAAAATTACTGTCTTGTTGAAGTTCAGTCATAAAAGCTCTCCCCACTTTAAAGTAATTATTATTTGTTAAATTCTATATTTATAAGGAAAATCCTGCATTTATCTAAAATATTATGTCGTAAAAACGCCAAAAGAGAGCTCTGATCAATAGGATCAAAGCTCTCTTTAAACTATTTTGTATGTTTTTACGTTTAAGCTCTATAAGCTACTTCATCCGGCACGGCGATGGGGTATGGGATGGGACTCTATGCGGGAGAAGGGTTCGAGTTCAATTACTGTTGTTAACGGTTCAATTGTTCCATCGGACAAAACTTCATAAATCTTAACCTCTCCTCCTCCCTTCGTCCACTCGTGGCAACATTCGCCACAGTAATAACGTTCGCGTCCAATTCGGCCGACCTCACGCGAACCACATATTGGGCAACTATTCATGCTTCAAGCCAACTCCTATTAAGGATTTCCAAGATTATCTACATTATAGCCTAAAACCCTTAACAGTTCCTTAAGAAATTGTGAAGCTTTTGTGTCTATTTCAGGCCTAAACCCTTCTATACTGTGCTTTTCCGGTTTCATAAAGATTGTTCCCTTCATGGTCTATGATCACCATGACTGGAAAATCCTCTACGACTAAGCGCCGTACCGCTTCCGGTCCCAATTCCGGATAGGCAATCACTTCCGCCGAAACAATGCGCTTTGCAATTAGGGCACCTGCTCCACCAATCGCTCCGAAGTATACAGCACCATGGCTCTTCATCGCTTCAATTACTTCCGATGAGCGAAGCCCTTTGCCGATCATGCCTGTTAACCCTTTGGCAATCAGCTTGGGGGAATAGGCATCCATCCGTCCGCTCGTCGTTGGTCCAGCCGAGCCAATCACTTGCCCTTCTTTGGCAGGGGTTGGTCCTACGAAATAGATCACTTGATCTTTCAGCTCAAACGGGAGGGCAAGGCCCTGCTCCATTCCTTCAACCATTTTTTTATGAGCTGCATCGCGTCCAGTGTAGATCACACCACTAATCAAGATGTTGTCTCCAGCTTTCAGGCCCTTGAGTTTATCTTGAGTCAAGGGAGTTTCAATACGGATGACATCACTCATTAGCTTTCCCTCCCTTGCAAGGTGATTTCTTTATGCCGAGTAGCATGACAACCAATATTTACTGCAACAGGCATGCCCGCAATATGAGTCGGATACACTTCTAAATTGACGGCCAAGGCGGTTGTCAGGCCACCGAACCCTTGGGGACCAATCCCTAAGCGATTAACTCGCTCTAATAACTCTTCTTCAATCTTCGCCAAACGCTCTTCTGGATTATGTTTCCCTACTTCACGCAGTAAGCCTTTTTTGGCTAGAAAAGTGGCCTTTTCCATCGTTCCACCGACGCCGACCCCCACAATAATCGGGGGGCAAGGGTTTCCTCCCGCTCGATCAACTGTATCCACAACAAATTGCATCGCACCCTCTAAGCCCTCAGAAGGCTTGCACATTTTTAAGCCCCCCATGTTCTCACTGCCAAACCCTTTGGGAGCAACGACCAAGTGGAGAGAATCGCCGGGAACGATATCATAATGAATCACTGCAGGAGTGTTATCCCCCGTATTCACTCGCTCAAACGGGTCTTTCACCACAGACTTGCGCAAATATCCTTTGTCATACCCCCGGCGCACCCCTTCGTTAATGGCCTCAGTGAGCCCCCCACCGACGACGTGCAAATCCTGACCTAGTTCCACAAAAAGTACCGCCATCCCAGTATCCTGACACATGGGAACCCTCTCATCGTGCGCAATGTTGGCGTTTTCAATAAGACGTTCGAGCACCTCTTGTCCTAAAGGAGAACGTTCCTCCTTTAAAGCCTTTTGAAAACTCGCCATGATGTCAGGACCGAGATCATAATTTGATTCAATACAAAGCTTTTCAACTGCAGCAATAATGTCTTCCGCGAGTATTTCCTTCATTTACCGGTCACGTCCTTTCGTTATAAACGATTAAAAGATTATTGATCTTTATAAAACTTTAATATTGTAAACCTAGAATGCACTCTTTACATACAGACTATAATAGTCTGAATTGTGCGTCAAGTAATTTGTATCTATTATAAATTGTATATATTAGAAGTCGAAGAAACGATTGTCTCAGAGAGACTTCCAAAGCTAGTAGTGAGAAACTCCAGAGTAACTTCGGGTAGAAGATGACTCAACTGATGAAGCTGAGACTGAACATCCCCTTCTTTCAGGAGTTCACGCACTCTTGATGCACTAATAGCAACATCAGCAAAGGACTTGCGCGCAACTTCGTGCAGCTCGACTCCATAGCTTGGGAGCACGTTTTTAAGGGCCTCATTATAAGCCTTGGTAACCTTACAAAAAGGCTCCTCCCCCACATACCGTTTGGTTATGTTAAAGCGCTTGCAAAAATACTTGCCAAAAATAGAGGAATCTAACTCCACATAAGCCCTGAGCCTTTCTCCCTCTTCTCTTAAAAAATAAGAAGGAAACGTGGCAGAGGATATGATATACTCCCCACTTGGTAAGACTTTAACATTATTCAAATGCGCTATCCCCTTGCGAACCAGTTCATATCTCACCTCGAAAGGGAACAGGGATTGATCCTCTTCCACAACAAACACCAGCACCTCGTCATTATTCCTAGCCGCTTCCTCAATTAAATATTGGTGTCCGAGAGTGAACGGGTTACAATTCATGACCAAGGCTGCTTTT
>JAJYAS010000336.1 GCA_021779415.1 Bacillota bacterium | reverse complement strand
CCGTAAGTATAGTGGGCGGGCTAGTTATCGGGGATGCAGCAGTGCAGGCCAGCATGGTTTCACCAGCTACAGTTATCATTGTAGCCCTTACCGGTATTGCGTCTTTTGGCATCCCTTCCTACAGCTTTGGACTGGCTATCCGGGTTTTGCGGTTCGGCATGATAATTCTAGCTGCTGTTCTGGGCCTTTTTGGATTGCTGCTAGGTTTACTAGTTATGCAGGCACATCTTGTATCCTTACGTTCCTTCGGTGTACCCTACTTTGCTCCGCTCGCTCCTTTTAACCTAAAAGATGCGAAAGACTTATTGATAAGGTTTCCTTGGTGGGCTATGGGTGAAAGGCCACGTCTAATCGCAAACAACAACAACAGACAGAGGCAGAAATTCTACCTGAAACCAGCTCCGCCTGATGAAAATGAGCAGTGAATAAAGGGAGTTAAGTATGCGCAAACTTGCTTTGATTATGATATGTATATCTTTACTGCTTACGGGCTGCTGGGATTATGAGGAAGTAGACCGCCTAGCCTCGGTTCTCGCACTCGGAATTGACCGTATACCTGGGAGTAGAAGCATCCTATTGACCGTGCAAATTGCAAAGCCTGAGGGGAAGAGGAGTAGTAAACAAACTGGAGGACAAGGGGGAGAGAAATCTTACACGGTAATGAATAGCGAGGGTAAGTCGCTGTCTGAGGCCATCCGCTATTTAAACATACAGTCTACCAGACGTATTTTACTTTCTCACTGCAAGACGATTGTCTTGGGAAAGGATTTTGCGGAAATGGGCATAGGAGAAATTCTAGACGAACTAAAACGCGACAGGGAATTCCGTCGCACTGATTGGATACTCACCACCGACAAGACAGCCAAGGAGATTCTTGAGAAAGACTTTGCGTTGGAGCAGGTGCCAGCCAGAGGATTGGATCATATTCTGCAGATTTTTCAAAAAATGGGTCGTGTCCTACCCGTGAACTGTAATGAATTTTTTACCCGACTTAATGGAGATTCGCACGTTAGCTTTGCCCCCTTAGTCCAGTTGGAAGACATAAACAAGCGGGTTACCGGCCAGTTGGAAAAGGCTGTCGGAAGGCCTTTGGACTCTGAGGCAAAGCCCAAAACCCTCACTATAGGAAAGACTGCCGTTTTTAAAAATCTTCGAATGGTTGGTGTGTTGAATGAAGATGAATCAAGAGTCCTTAAGTGGCTTGTTGATACTCCAAAAGGGACTATTATAATATTGACCTATACTCCCCAGGCACAGACTAATGGGGAGAAGGGAGAAATCCTTCTTGACATCTTAGATGGACAAACTACCATTATCCCCAAAATTTCGGAAGACGGTATAACGATGAATGTTGTTATGACTGCCAAAGTTTTACTCCATGAAACTGGAACAACCGTTGTAAACGTGCTCGATCCCAGGGTGATAGAACAACTGCAACTCCAGGCGGAGGAAACGATAAAACTTCAGCTGGAACAGATGATTGACAAAGCTCAGAAAGAGCTCAAGTCAGACTGTGTTGGTTTTGCGGAAAATCTTCATAACTATTATCCCATCAATTGGAAGCGGATCAAGTATAACTGGGATGAGGTTTTTCCTACAGTGGATTATCAGATTTCCTGTGAGGTCAAGATTTTGGGAACTGGTATGATAAACAACCCCACGCTGCGAAGTGAGCCGGAGGAGTGAACGAATGACCGTTCTAGTTATGTTTACGGCCATAGCCATTGGTTTGGTGGAAGGGATACCTCTCAGAAGACAAGGTCAGTGGAAAGAGTTGGCGGTAATGAGCACTCTCCTCGGCATGGCTTTCCTGTTGGCAGCGGGCTACTACCTGGGCTTGCCATCTCCCCTAGCGCCCTTGGAACGACTACTCGAACCAGTAGGTAAAGCTATTTTCAAGTAAATTCAAGAAAGGTGATTGGATGCCGGAAAAAGGAATTATCAACACAAAACAGTTCATCTGGCTGCTGTTTATCATCATTACCACCTTTGCTTCTATGCAAATTCCGGGTATGATGATAATGCAGTCAGGGAGGGATGTTTGGCTCTCGATCCTCGGTGCATGGTTTCTCGATGTCATGCTGGCCTTAGTCTATGCCTATATGGGTATCCGCTTTCCAGGAGAAAACTTTGTGCAGTACAGCATCACCATCTTGGGAAAGTATCTGGGCAGGATAGTCGGAATCCTCTTTCCACTCTTCTTCTTACTGGTGTGCACTATAGTGCTGCGGGGCTTAAGCCTGATAGTTAGCACCATCTTTCTGCCAACGACTCCCTTGGATGTTATTCTAGTATCTAGTTACCTGGTCAGCGCTCTCATAGGACGTAAAGGGATTGAAGTAATTGCTAGAATGACTGAAGTCCTAGGGCCTCTGTTTCTTATCAGTATTTTCACCCTTTGCTTCCTAGTTCTACCTTCTTTTCACATCGCCAGGCTGAAACCTCAGTTTGACGAAGGTGTGGCACCTTTCCTGGTTGGCGCGCCCTTACTCCTTACCAGTTTCGGTGTTTGCATTATAATGGCTATGTATATCCCACTCTGCAATCGACCAGAAAACGGCTTTCTGGCCAAGTTTAGTTCTATCAGTCTAGGGGCGTTGGTAGTGGGCTTGATTACTGCTTTATCAGTGGGCATCTTCGGGATTGAGGATGCGCAATACATGTACTCACCCGGGCTCCAGCTAGCCAAGATGATCAATTTCAGTAACTATCTTGAAAGAGTTGAGATGGTTTGGCTACTGATCCTCGTCGGTTCGACAATCGTGGCTTCATCTAGCCTGCTTTGGGCATTCGGAGAGGGGCTCGCCCAAATAGCTGGCCTGAAGACCTATCAACCACTTATTTATCCCGGGGCGTTACTCTCCTTGGTGCTCTGCATAGTTTCCTTTCCCAGTTGCCTCCAACAGACGCAATTCTATCACTATACTTTTCCAATAGTGGCAGTTTTCGTCGAGACTGGCCTAGAACTCTTTCTCTTTGCAGCGGCGATGATTTTGGGCAAGCGGGGAACGGCATGATCGATGCACGATGCACGATGCACGATGCAAGGGTGAAAGAGGGGTATGGAGCTGGAACGTCATAATCGATGTTCGAATGCATGATATGTTACGATATTGTTACGAGCCTCTAGAAGTATTCAGCTTTAGTACCTACTGAGAACGAAAATCTACTGAGCCAGCTACAACCCAGTATTAACATCAACTCTAACTTCCGACTCTGACCTCCTTTATACTTTTTTGTTGGGGATTACTGGGGGTTCCGAACGAGCTTTATCTATTTCATTCCTAACCTTATCACGGTATTTATTAAATAGCTTTTTTTGGAAAAGGTAAGAGATCAGGCAGCCATTCGTAACTATGGATATTCCGGTGACAACTGCCAAAATGTTGTATAGACCTCTAATTTCCACAAGAAACACCTCACTTATCAAATTGTTGTATATATTTTCTATTATAGAATGCCAAATTTTAGGGAGGGTCAGTCTAAAACTTCAACTATTTCATAAATAAACAGTCTGAGGATTGGCTATCATTGATCCTCAGACTGTTTGTCTTAAATTAGAATAGTGTTTAACAGCATGTAATACCAATTTGTATAGCTATCCTATATCCTATGGCAGTAGCTGTGTCAAAACCTTGTATTGCATTTCCGGAATCCAGGTTTTGGACAGGAAGTCCCTCCCTTTGATACTCACTTTATTCTCAACGACTTCGACTACTAGACCTTCACTTTGGTTAGGGAGGGCCTGCCCGTTAACATCTCGGGGAAGGGCGACTGAAGAAGAGTTTACCATGATAAACTCTTCTTTGAGGATTGTTGTGGGAAGTTTCAATTGACGGTGAATATGGCCGGTGAAAAAAATCACCTCCGGAAATTGATTAAGGATTTCTCGTAGGCGATCAGCTTGGATGACAAAGTCTGGCCTGTTTAGGGTAGACCCAAGCTTAAGCAGTGGTTGATGGAGGAATACGAAAATTGGCTTACCAGGTGAATAATTTTCCTTGAGCTTTGACTTCAGCCAACCCAACTGCTCTTCTGATAGATAAGCTCTATCACCATAGGACTGATCAGTGATGGCCGATTTCTCTGAGCCAAGAAAGATAAAATGATAGCTCTTTAAATATTCGTCATAGAAAATTTTGCTTCGCTTCGTAAAATCGAGAAACCGATGAAGTGCAGCATCATCGGTTTCGCCGTTGGGGAAGGTTTCAGGGCTCCAGGCATTGGTAATAGGGTTATGATATGCTTTGTAGAACTCATGGTTTCCAATTGTATAATAAATCTTTGGACCATTATTCTGTCGCTGAGTAAGTTTTTCTAAAGCAGTGTAGTCTTGCGTCATCCCATCTCCTAAATCGCCGTTGATCACTAAATCCGAAACTTTAAGTTTTTCCATATCACTTAGCATCTGTACAAACTTGTGTTGGGCCATAGAATCAATACTTCTTACGTGAATGTCGCTAACCACTCCAAAACGCAAATCATTAAAATGCTCCGATTCGTCTGGTTCAGGTCTTGGGGGAGAAACGATGGGAGAGGGAGAAAGCTTTCCGAAAGTCGGTAAAGTTCTTACTTGAGTGAGTGAGAAAGCACTGTTTGATCCCGATACATTGGCAGCGATCAGAAACATGAAAGGGAGCAGAAGCAGTAGGACCTTTCTCATAACCTTCCTCCTAATCCTTGTCGTCAATAATTCCATTATGGCATGCTTGCCTCCATTTTGAATAGTGGAGGATTACTGGAAAAAGTGTGACATCGTTCACAGTATCTAAGTCGGTATCGGCTTATAATCAGGATATGGAACTTGAGTTGGGAGTGAGTCGAATTGCAAGAAGTAAGTAGACTGGAGGAAACCGAAACTATTTCTACTCCTAA
>JAJYAS010000335.1 GCA_021779415.1 Bacillota bacterium | reverse complement strand
AGAAATTGGGAGCGTTACTGGATCCGATTACTACGTCAACCATGCTCATATTGATTGATTTGCTCTATGCGTTTTTTATGGCCATTCAGTTTTCCTATCTCTTTGGCAGCTTGAGGTACGGTCTTCCCCAGAATTTCACCTTCGCACAATATGCAAGAAAAGGATTCTTCGAACTGGTTGCAGTCACCTTAATCAATTTAATAATTCTTCTAGGGGCCATGAATTTTACTAAAGCGTCAGGCAGCAAGCTTGATAAGGTTGTTAAAATTTTAAACACGGCTCTTGTGGCTAGTACCTTCGTAATGTTGTTATCCGCTCATTTCAGAATGTCCATGTATGAAGATGTATACGGTTTTACTTATCTGAGAGTATTAACGCATGCTTTCATGGGATATTTGTTTGTCTTGTTTGTGATTACCTTGGTTAAAATATGGCGCCAAACTGAACACTTACTCAAATATTACCTAGTAATTTCAGTAGTTGCTTATACGCTGATCAATTATATTAATATAGACAGTATCATTGTCAAAAATAATCTTGAACGTTACAACAAGGGGAATCCCATAGACATTTTATATTTGACAACACTCTCGTATGACGTTGTCCCAAAGCTTGTAGACCTTGAGAAAAAAACATCCGATCAGATGTTGGCCAACCAACTGGAGAAGGGGCTTTCACATAAAAAGCAAGTGCTAGAAAAAGAGCAACCCTGGCAATCTTTCAATATTTCCAGATACAGGGCAAGGACAGTTTTATCACAGCAGTAAACTCTGTCCCCTAGCACGTTAATCGTATGAGTTCCATTGTGCTTGTATTAACCAGAAAATTAATGGGTCACTAGAGTTTGACAATAAATTCAGCTAAACTATTCCTCGGAAAATACTTGACTTAGAGTTAACTCCAAATGCTACACTGAATTCATGGAGGTAAGCATGACGAAATTTGCCCAAATGTATATTTGAAAGGATGAAGTTCATGTCAAGTAAAGTTTATTTTATCAATTTGCGTTCGAGAACGTATGGGGAAAATTAGATTAGCAAGAGTAGGCGAAATTTCACAAAAATTGAGATTAATAAAGAACATTTTAGTAAGGGATGAAAAGTAATGAAAAAGAAATTTGGTTTTGGATGTATGAGGTTACCGCTTTTGGATAAAAATGATCAGACATCCGTTGATATAGAAACGCTAAACAAACTGGTAGATACCTATTTGGAGAAAGGGTTTACTTACTTTGATACGGCTTGTGTCTATCATAGCTACATGAGTGACTCAATGAGGTAGCCAATGTGGCAGAACTGCTGATGAGTCCCCAGGGAGCATTTATCACTGGTGAAGACTTCTTAATTGAGGGCGGTGCGACAGCCTCCTATTTCTATGGTCCCTTAAAGCCACAGGTATAAACACACAAATGAGAGTCATATATGAGATCTTATTGATTTAACATTATTAAATATGAGAGGGGAAAAAGAATGTCCAGCAAAGTATACTTTGTAAATCTACGAGCAAGATCAGACAAGAGCAATAAAATTAGCAAAATCAGAACCTTATTTGATCGTGCGGGTTTTAATGAGCTCATTCAAAAGGATGACCTTACAGCTATTAAATTGCACTTCGGTGAACGCGGCAGTGATGGCTTTATTAGTCCACTTTTTGTGCGTCAAGTGGTGGATAAAGTTAAGGAAAAGGGTGCTAAACCCTTCCTAACTGATACTAATACACTCTACGGTGGAAGTCGGCATAATTCGGTTGATCATTTACTAACTGCCATGGAGCATGGTTTCGATTATACAGTTACAGGTGCACCAATTATCATAGCTGATGGACTACGCAGTGATAATATTACTGAAGTAGAAATTAATAAAAAACATTTTAAGAAAGTAAAGCTGGCTAAAGATATTGTTAATGCTGACAGCGTAATTGTATTATCTCACTTTAAGGGACATGAGATGGGTGGCTTTGGTGGGGCCATAAAAAATCTCGCCATGGGTGGTGCACCAGCGGTTGGCAAAAAAGAGCAGCATGGTACTAAGATTATAGTCGATCAAGATAAATGTATTGGCTGTGGTGAATGTAGCGAAGTTTGTCCTGAACAT
This sequence comes from Bacillota bacterium, assembly GCA_021779415.1. Next base: position 2,791 of record JAJYAS010000335.1, on the reverse strand, counting down.
GCGATGACTGTGAGTGAGAAAGCACAAGTTGACTTGGATAAATGTATCGGCTGTGGTGAGTGTCTAACCGTTTGTCCAGTAAAAGCCAACGGGATCGACTGGAAGACAGACTTAGAAGCTTTTCTTGAACGGATGGCTGAATATGGATATGGCTTTGCTAAAGCACATGAAAAACGTATCGGTTATATAAACTTTCTCATAAACATCACTCCTGATTGTGATTGCGCATCCTGGAGCGATGCACCTATTGTTCCTGATATCGGTTTTTTGGCTTCCACTGATCCTGTAGCTCTTGACCAGGCAAGCTATGATCTGGTTAATAAACAGCCTGGATTCTCTGACTCTCACCTTTCTTGCAATCATGAATCCGGTGCGGATAAGTTCAAAGGTTTGCGCTCCTATATAGACGGTACTATCCAAATGCGACATGGTGAGGAGATCGGTATGGGTAGCCGGGATTATGAATTAATCGTCCTGTAGTTTGTTGTAAACCACGCCGATCCCAAGGGCTCCTACCAAACACAAGAAAACTACAGACATATTAGAGTGATATTCTAATATGTCTGTAGCTGTTAAAATGGATAAGTAATACTCTTCTTATCTCCTGTTGATCCGGGCGTAAAATAATATATTAGCGACCCGGACTAACGAAAAGATGAAGATAATGAAAACTAGTATAGGAGAAAATAGATGAAAAGGGTTTTATATTATGATTGTTTTTGTGGAATAAGTGGTGATATGAATTTAGGTGCCTTACTGGATTTAGGTGTAGAGGAAGATTACTTAAGACACGAGTTATCTAAACTTAATTTGGATGCTGAATACAAGTTGCAGGTAAAAAAGGATAATAAGAAAGGAATCACTGGAACTAGGGTGGATGTTTTATTGAAAAATGCAGCACCTACCTTCCAGGAGTCTGAAAATCACCATACTCACCATACTCACCATACCTGTAGAAATTTAAAGGATATTGAAAATATAATCATAAACAGCAGTTTGAATAATAGGGTAAAAAAGTTAAGCTTTGCTATCTTAATGAAGGTTGCAGAGGCTGAGGCAAAGGTTCACGGAAAGTCTTTATATGAAGTGCATTTCCATGAGGTTGGGGCTGTTGACTCTATTATTGATATTGTTGGAGCTGCAGTGTGCTTAGATTACCTGAAAGTTGATAGAATTATGGCCTCTTCAGTTCAAGTAGGTGGAGGTTTTGTCAAATGTGCTCATGGAATTATGCCTGTTCCTGCTCCGGCAACTGTTGAGATTTTAAAGGATATTCCTGTGAAATCCGGCATAGTGCCTTTTGAAACGACTACGCCGACCGGAGCTGCAATACTGGCAGCAAATGTGACCACGTTTACTGATCATATGGGCTTTTCAATAGAAAAGGCCGGTTACGGGATAGGTCATAGAGAGCTTGAGATTCCCAACGTCTTAAGAATATATCTTGGCTACGAAGATAAAGACGTAACGAGAGAAGATCAATATATATTGGAAACCAATATTGATGATATGAACCCGGAACTCTATGGTTATATTGAAGAAAAACTTTTTACACAAGGGGCTTTAGATGTATTTAAGACTGCAATTACCATGAAAAAAGGCAGGGCCGCCACAAAACTTAGTGTATTGGTTAATGAGAAAATAGAGCAAAGTGTTCTCGACATAATTTTTCGGGAAACCACTTCCATTGGTGTGAGAAAATATAAGGTCAAAAAAATTATGCTGCCAAGGGATTTCGAAAATGTCTGCACGCAATACGGAAATGTAACTATAAAAAATGCTTATTATCAAGGGGAAAAGGTTAAATATAAGCCAGAGTATGAAGACTGCAGAAAAATAGCCATTGAAAAAAATATACCCATTACCAGGGTATATCGAGAAGTATCTAAAATGATGGACGATGATAATTATGGAGGAAATGATGAATAAGGTCGATATAAGAAAATTGGTGGTCGGAGGCAGGAAAGTCCCTCTATCAGGATGCATAATACATTTGTGATATACTATGGATGTTATAAAGCTTGATGGAGGTTAGGTATGAATCATGGACAGGAACAATTTTTAAGTTTTATTTTAGAAAGAGTCAAAGATGACAAGGTAGAGGAAGCAAATTTATTACTTGTTGAAAACTTTAAGAAGCTGACAGAAGGCAATTTTACACAGGATGATATTATGCAGTTTATTCCTAAAATGGTTGCTTTGCTAAAGCCAGAAAAGTTGGAGGAAGTACAAACCGTTGTAATGCAGTTTGCTGAAAATTTTAGTCATTTACTACCTAACAGTAGCAAACTTGGATAATGCCCAAGGTCTACTGGTTTATCTTGGTATGAAAAGGGCACAGCAGGAGCCAGTTTGCTCAATAGAAAACCAAAAAGTTTTTTTTACTCATCCAATAATAATTTCATTTTTGTAGCCGTAAGCACTCTGCGAACTCTCAATCAGGAATTCACAGAGTGCTTTGCTGTAAGAATTATTTAAATAGCTCTAGCCATCAAGAAACACCCAATTCACGTGCCGCTGCGGATAGATTACCACCTGATTCCTGTAAGATGTTGAGAAGTGTCTCTTTTTCCTGACAGCTATTAAATTCTTTCAAGTTCATCTTGGAAATCTCACTACTACTCAACTGGGAGTTATCCAAAAACCTCATTTTGATGCTTGGGGGAAGGTCGTCTATCATAATAGTACTATTCATGCAGAATAATACTGCGTGTTCTAAGCAATTTTGTAATTCTCTAACATTTCCTGGCCATAGATATACGTTATAGAGAAATTGTCTAACTCGTTGGTC
>JAJYAS010000334.1 GCA_021779415.1 Bacillota bacterium | reverse complement strand
GGATAAGTTTGGGATAGGGCATCACGTATCTTTTCGACATAGTTTTTTGCGTTCTGAACATCAAGCCAGAGGTGAGGATTGCCAAGACTTCCTTGTTCTTTGCCCAAAATAGGTAGACCGTCTGAAAGAATAACCGTACGCAACTTGGGATTGGCTGCATTAGCAATAACCTTATTCAAATAGAGTTCTTCCCCAACACCATTAGCAAAAAATAGGCTGGAAGAAGCAACTTCACGAACATCCGTCGGTTTTGGTTCGTATTCATGCGGATCACTACCGGCAGGTACCAGATTTATCACCTTGACTTTATTGCCACCGACCTGTCGGATAAGATCAGCGAGTGGAGAAATGCTTGTTGCCACGACCATTTGTTGAACTGAAGTCGTAGGCGCCGGTGAGCTGCACCCGTTCAACAATAAAACGGAAATGAGCAACAATAGATTGACTAGACGAAAACGTTTTGGGGACATCAAGATACACTCCTTATCGATACAATGTTTCAATAAAGAAAGTGTAGTATAGTAAAGGGAAAATGTCAAATTGGTAGACAGAATACGCTAAATTGGATAGAATTCTTTCCATACATTAGGGAAATTCCTTGTCAAGTGGTATAATACTTAGGATAAAATCCCAAACATAAAGGAGGTCACTCAGGTGACAAATGAAAGTACACAGGACTCAGAACTTCAGCAAAATCCAGTCGTAACTATTGAAATGGAAAATGGCAACATGATCAAAGTTGAACTATACCCCTCCGTAGCCCCTGAAACCGTTAAGAATTTTGTGTCGCTCGTCTCTCAAGGGTTTTATGATGGTCTCATCTTCCATAGAGTCATACCCCAGTTCATGATTCAAGGCGGTGATCCGGATGGGACAGGTATGGGTGGCAGCAAACAAACGATTCGTGGCGAGTTCTCGGGGAACGGCTTTAAAAATGATTTAAAACATGATCGTGGTATTATATCCATGGCAAGGACCTCGGCGCCTAATTCAGCAAGTTCACAATTTTATATTGTTGTTAAAGCTTCAAGCCACTTAGACGGTCAGTATGCTTCCTTCGGTAAAGTCATTGAGGGGATGGAGGAAGTTGATCGGATTGTCAGTGTTCAGAGGGATCGTGGAGATAAACCACTAGAAGACCAAAGAATGAAGAAAGTTACCGTTCAACTCTAGTTGGCGTTTGAATTGTTCTAAATTGACAAGGGTTAGGAGAAGAGGGCTTGGCCCTCTTCTCCTAAATGTATCTGAGGAGCGATAACATGCCGTCTAGGGCAATTGTTTTTCCGGAATGGAGGTGTGAATATGTTAGATTTGATACGTTTATTTGGTCAAGTTGTGGAGGAACAAAGTTTTACCGTGGTTGCTCGACGATTGGGAATTAGTCAACCAGCAGTTTCAAACCAAATGCGGGCACTTGAAGACAAACTCGGGGTCAAATTGCTTTATCGCAAGGGAAAAGGCTTCGCCCTAACCGCGGAGGGAGAAGTAGTCTATCGGCATGCCAAGCACATACTTGAAGAATGGTCAGAGCTTATGCGAGAAATCGGGGGTTCTGAGAGGGTAATGAACGGGAAGGTGCATATCGGAGCATCGCACATTCCTGGCGAGTATTTACTTCCAATTTACTTAGCCTCTTTCCGGAAAATGTATCCAGACATAGCGTTTAAACTTTCCATAGGGGACAGTTTAGAGATGGCGGAAAGGGTTCTTGCTCATGAAGTGGATTTTGCTGTTGTAGGAGCAGTGTTTGATACGGAAAAACTTGCGTCTGAATTCTGGATAAAAGATGAACTGGAGTGCGTATTCCCTTGTGACCACCCAGGTTTGAATAAAAACATTGACCTTGATACCCTCAAGGAATATCCAGTGATTATTCGTGAGACTGGATCTGGACATCGGAGAGCCTTCGAAGAGGCGCTCACGAAACGTGGGCTTGAATTACAGGACTTCAACATTGCGTTAGAAGTTGGAAGTACAGAAGCAGTAAAAAATGCCGTTCGTGCTGGCCTAGGATATTCCTTTCTTTCAAAACATGCTTTAGAATTCTGTGAGAAACAAGGTTTAGACAGGATAAACGTCAAAGACCTTTATATTGAACGGGGATTTTACCTTCTAACTCGTAGGAATAAACCTCTAACACTCATTGCTGATGAATGCTACCGATTTCTAGTTGCTCAGAAACCTCATAGCATTATCCCAAAATAAGTTTGTTTTTACTTCTTTTGAAAGAGGAAGCTGGTTTAAGGCTTGAATGGCATCACGGGGGGAGTAGTCCATAACTGGATAGTCCGTTCCAAAAATAAACTTAGTTGGGTTATCGTCTATTGCTCTAAGCCACTCATCCTGTATGAGGAAACGGGGATTGCCTAAGATGAAGGCAGTATCAAGGTAAACATTCGAGTAACTCGCCGCTAATTTTGAAGCCAAAGAGAAATCATTAGGGAGACCCATATGGGCAATTGTAACCCTAAGATTAGGGAAAGACTTAAGAACATCCAAAAGGGATTCGACATGGGTGTAAGGGCTTTCTACAGGCATCCCGCTTAAATGGAGGATGAGTCCCTTTCGCCTTTCACAAAGCATTCGATATACAGGCCACAGACGTTGATCATTAACGGAAACTTTTTGCACAAAAGTATGGATTTTGACACCTGGAAAATCCCATTCATCAAGGGCTTGGCTTAAGATCTTTTCGGGCTCTAGATCATCCTGATGGACGGAAGCAAAAGGGTGTAACTGGGGACGGTTCTCGCATAGTTCTTTGAGAAATAGATTTATTCCTGAGGAAATATCCTTTTTGTGAACGTATCCCAATACAAAAGCCGAAGATACTCCTAGAGTTTTCAGATAGTTCAAAAGAGTCTCGTTGGACTGTTGTTGATACGGCATCGTCCACCCTTGTTGAACAAACCAGTTTAATATAGCCTCCATCAAACGACTTGGAAAAAGATGAATGTGCCCATCACAAATTTTTTGAGGGGACGTTTTGATCGCTGCATTGGTAGTCATTAAACAGGCTCCTTTCCATGAATGGTTATACATATCAGAATATTTCGACATCCATGGTGCATTTCCTTCACGTTTTGATGGGATCATGGTATAGTATTGAGGGTACCCGTCTTAGAAGATTAGGTTGGTTAAAGGAGAGGCACCTTTGAATTGGTTTCAAAGTGATTTTAATATTCGGGCATGGCGCCTAATCAAAAAATACGACATAGAAGAGGCTTCAGGCGTGACCCTGATTTATGGATCAAGAGGAGTTGGGAAATCAGTCCTGTTGCGCCATCTCTATCAACGTATTGGGGTAAATGAGGGGGGAATTCTCACGGACTCCTTGTCGTTTTCTCGTCAATATGCTTATGCAGCTCAAGAGAACAAGCTGAATACATTTCGACAACGCTACCGCTCGACACGTTTGCTGTTGATCGATGACCTTCAATTCTTAGCAGGGAAAGTTAAAACAATTGAGGAGCTCCACTATACCTACGAATATGTCATCGGAAATGGGGGCAAGATGGTGATTACTCTTGAAGGAGATGGACCTCAGCTCGAATTTTTAGGAGAGCGACTTGCCTCTCGCTTTTTGAGTGGGATGATCATCCCTATTGATCGACCTCAAGTAGAGGAAATGAAGCGTTTTCTAGACGAGTATAGTCATTTCAAACACCTATTCGTTGACAAACTGGTCTTGCAGTCTATCTCTGAACGAAAGAACAATTTAGCAGATGCCGTTCAAGTCATTGAGCAATTTGTCCAATTTGCTGAGTCAGAACAAAATGCATTAAGCTTTCCGTGTTTCCAAGCTTATTGTGAACATGAAGATCAAAGAAAAGATAAAGTAGTTGATCCCATAAATATTATTCGAAGAACGGCTTTAATCATGGAAGTTTCCGTCGAGGAATTGTTGGGTTCCACGCGCAAGCCCAAGGTCAATGAAGCGAGACAGTTGGCGATCTACGTCATAAGGACACTTGCGAAGATCTCCTTCCCTGAGATCGGTAAATTCTTTAACCGTAAACATCCTACCATAATATTGTCTTATAATAAAATGCAAGGAAAACTGGTTAATGACCAGGATTTATATAAAAAATATTGCGTAATATTAAATGCTTTTAAGGTATAGGCTCTAGACAGAGGTCAGAGATAATGACGGTCACAAGAATAGTGTGATTTGTGAGAGTAAACTATGGTAACGCAAGACTAAGAGGAGAGGTGGACCCATTGTCAGATACAATCAATCGGATTGGGGTACTAACCAGTGGAGGAGATGCTCCAGGTATGAACGCGGCCCTTCGGGCGGTCGTAAGGAAAGGAATTTTCCATGGACTGGAGGTTTACGGGATAAGCCGGGGATATGAGGGTCTGATTCACGGAGAAATCCAAGAAATGACGATAGGCTCTGTTGCGGATATTGTGCTTCGTGGAGGGACCATATTGAAGACGGCACGTTCCGAAGAAATGCGGACTGCTGAGGGCCAGCAAAAGGCAATTGAGCAGTTAAGAAAGTTTGACATTGACGCCTTGGTAGTGATCGGAGGGGATGGCTCTTTTCGTGGGGCGCAGACATTAGCGGCACAAGGGATTCAAATAGTAGGAATTCCGGGCACTATTGATAATGATATCGCAGGGACTGATTTGACAATAGGGTTCGATACAGCCACTAATACGGTCGTGGATGCTGTGAGTAAAATTCGAGATACAGCGTCTTCCCACGAACGCACGTTCATAGTAGAAGTTATGGGAAGAAATTGCGGGAACATCGCGCTTCAAGCCGGTTTAGCCTGTGGGGCGGAATCTATACTTGTACCTGAAATCCCGTACGATTTGGATGAAATCAGTGACAAACTCAAGCGTGGTCACCAACGTGGGAAAAATCACAGTATTATCTTAGTCGCGG
>JAJYAS010000333.1 GCA_021779415.1 Bacillota bacterium | reverse complement strand
CCCACTGCAGAAGAAGTCGTAATACCCGATTTAACTGGACTGACTATGCGTCAAGTTGGAAATGTCTTGGGAAAATTAGAACTTCACTTTAATTTCACTGGTAGTGGCTTGGCAAATCAGCAATCCCCCCCAGCAGGAAAAGTGGTCACTAAAGGCACGAGCCTTGATGTTAAATTTTCTTCCCTATCTCCGTAATATCACTCGTCGGAACGTGTCGCTCCGCCCGTCACCCAGTCGATATTGTGTCTGGTAATAAAGGACGAACTCTTGCCACTCTACATAACTCTACTAAGCAGTCTAGGCAATCACCCTAGTACTCGTAACTAAGGGTGATAATGGTACCCTTAGGTCCGTACTCTCTCTTTGTTAATATCCGGAAACAAACTATCGTCACCCAATTTTGTAACTATTATAGCTGTTGTAGCCCCTAACACAGCATGATCCAAATAGCTTAACAGTGCTGCTAATGGCTTTTTGCTTTTTCGCACGTGCGCTTGGGTACTTATTCCATAAATTCCTTGCCACGCCATAGATGTTATGCCAATCCCTTTAAGAAGGGAATAGTCACGCCCGGTAGCAGATAATATATAGGTTGTGGCAATCCCTACCGAATTAGCAAGTAAACTATTCGCTATTTTCCCCACTGCTTTACCTCTGGGTTTATGAGCATCCTTTTTGGTTACAAATAAGCTTGCCGCCATCTGTTCATACCGTGAATCGGTCAAGCCCAATTCAAACTCAATTTTATTTAGCACTCTTCCAGGAATAGACCCCAACATACCAGCAACTATTCCCAGAAAAATTCTATCTTTGATTTTGTGCATGAATAATTCCTCCCTTCATCAATGCTCTTTAGTATGTTGAGTTATGGAAAAGATAATTCGGCTCTGTTACAATTGCCAGCAAGATGCTTGTGACGGCATACCTTGATCCCTGTAGGAGAATAATGTATACTAAGCTGTTTCTCAAAGCTTTAAACACGCTTACGCTAATGTTTTCGTTTTTAAGGAGCTATTTAAATCATGACTATGAATCACCTCTGGATCATCGTCAGTGCGAGTTTTGTTTTCTTTATGCAGGCTGGTTTTGTTTGTTATGAAGTTGGCTTCATCCAATCCAAGAATGTCATCAGTGTGGCCATCGAAAACATCCTGACGTTCGTCATCACGACCTTGATCTACTGCTTTTTGGGCTTTGCGCTGATGTTCGGCCCCACTCATCTGGGAATTTTCGGTGGCAACTACTGGTTACTTAGCCATCTGCCCCTTGCTCAGCCTTCCTTAGGCTATGTCTTTGTTTTTTTTGAACTGATGTTTGCCGGTACCGCGGTGACGATTGTCTCCGGGAGCATGTCTGAAAGAACCCGTCTTCTCCCGTTGCTGATCGCCGCAGTTTTCCTAGCTGGCTTCATCTATCCCCTATTTGGACATTGGGTGTGGGGAGATTTATTCCTCAATCAACAGCCTGCCTGGTTAAAACAGTTGGGCTTTTTAGATTTTGCCGGAGCTACCGTCGTTCACGGAACAGCAGGATGGGTTTCCTTAGCTGGAATTATTCTGGTCGGGGCGCGCAAAGATCGCTGGGATGCCTCAGGGAAGATCAAGAAACTAGGGCGATCGAACATACCCTTTGCGGCTTTAGGAACGTTCATCTTATGGTTTAGTTGGTTCGGTTTTAACGGCGGGAGCCTCCTGGAGTTTAATGACCGAGTCGGTTTGATTCTTTTAAACACCAATTTCTCCGCAGCATCGGGAGTAGTTGGTGCGATTCTAACCAACCATTTTTTTCTGAAAGACCATAGTTATATGGAGGCTATTTTTGCGGGAGCATTAGGGGGGCTGGTCGCCATTACGGCCGGCTCTAACTACCTCCAACCACAGGATGCCGTCCTTGTTGGGTTAATCTCCGGTTCCATCGTTGTCTTTTCCGGATTGTGGCTGGAAAAGCTTGGTCTGGATGATGCCGTGGGAGCGGTGTCCATTCATGGCTTTGGTGGCGCTACAGGCACGATTTTATTGGCTTTTTTAGCTCCACCAGAATTTCTGGGTGGCCAAACACGCTTGGTTAAAATTTTGGTTCAACTGACAGGTGTAGGCGTGAATTTTCTCTGGGCCTTTGGCTTAGGACTCTTGATGTTTTACCTGATCAATAAAACACTTGGCCTACGGGTTTCCGAAGAGGAAGAAGAAAAAGGATTAAACATTGTTGAATTCGCCGATCTTTATTCCTGGCAGGACTATTTGAAAATGACGCATTATGAGAGTCTGACTCAAGACCTCAGCGGAACAATCCAAGTGCAAAATCTGTTGTTGCAGAAGCAAGCCAAGCTTCTCGTAGAAACTCAGGAGCAAGAACGGGTAAAACTGGCCAGAGATCTTCATGACGGTGTCGGTCAATCCCTTGCTGCTTTAAAACTACAATTAGGCATGATTGCTCAAAAAATCAAAGTTGAACATCCGAATTCTCAACTCAGTGGACAGGTCGAACGCACTGTGAGCTTAACCACGGAAACCATTGAGGAAATCCGAGGGGTTTTATTTAATCTGAAACCAGCTCTTTTGCAGGAGAAAGGATTATCGGCGTCTGTCGAAGGTTTATTGAAGAACCTGGCGAATGCCAGTGGCATCCACTTTGACTATCATTTGCTAGCCACAATGCCCACTTGGGAAGAGGCAGAAATCTTAAATCTTTATCGAATCATTCAGGAATGTTTGACGAATATCTTAAAACATGCTCAGGCTACTGAAATTACCGTAAACTTTAGCAAGCTCAGGAGTAATCTGTATCTTTTTCAAATCAGTGATAACGGCCAGGGCTTTAATGTTCATGAAGTCCACGCCGGGTTAGGTTTAAGTTCTATCCAGGAGAGGTTAAAAATGCTCGGCGGGAAGCTACAGATTAGCACTGAAGAAGGAAAAGGGACAACCTTAATGATGGAGGTACCTTATGACGATTAAGGTGTTTTTAGCCGATGACCATAAGATACTGCGCGAATCTTTGATCATTTTACTGCAACAAGAAAACGATCTTGAAGTAATTGGTGAGGCCGCCGATGGTCACCAGGCCCTTGACGAAATTCTGCGTCTGAAGCCAGATATTGCAATTTTGGACATTTCTCTGCCTAAGCTCAATGGTTTAGAAGTGGCCGCGCGTCTTAGAAAGGACTATCCCGCCCTTAAGATTATTATCCTAACCATGCATAAAAATGAAGAGTTCGTAGCCCGGGCCTATCAATTAGAAGTGAACGGCTATGTCTTAAAAGACAACGCCCTAGAAGAGCTCCTAAAATCTATTCGAATCGTCCAAGCTGGCGGAACTTATCTTTCGTCAGACATTACTTCCACGGTCATAGCCGGCTTTGTCGCCAATTTCAACCAAAAGGGTGGAAAAGCCGAGCTTATTTCTTCCCGAGAAAGAGAAATCGTACAGCTTCTAGCCGAAGGAAACAGTAACAAGAACATCGCACAACTCTTGAATTTGAGTTTGAAAACCGTGGAAACTCATCGCTCGAACATTATGCATAAACTAGGCTTTAAGAGTATTACTGACTTGGTGTTATATGCTGTTCGCAATCACCTCATTGAGCCTTAACAAATATACAGAGGAAATTCTCAGAAGATACAGGATAACCCTGATTAACGAATCCGTTGCTCTGTTTTAAGATGTAAGTAGAAGCAATCTTAAACAGCAGGAGGATTTTGTAATGATCAACAGTGGGGATACCGCCTTTGTTTTAATCAGCTCGGCTTTAGTCTGCCTGATGACGCCGGGATTAGCCTTTTTCTACGGTGGTCTGGTGCGAAAAAAGAACGTTTTGACCATTATGATTCAGAGTTTCATTTCCATGGGAATTGTCACCGCCATATGGGTTTTAGGGGGATTCAGCCTCGCCTTCGGTAAGGACATCCATGGCCTGATCGGCAATCTCCAATATTTCGGACTTCAAGGAGTTGGCATGAGCCCCAACCCAGCTTATGGGCCGACGATACCCTTTTTAGTGTTCTATATTTATCAATCAATGTTCGCGATTATTACCCCTGCTTTGATTACCGGAGCCTTTGCCGATAGGGTGAATTTTAAAAGCTACCTGAAGTTTTTAGTCTTGTGGAGTATCTTAGTCTATATTCCTTTAGCTCACTGGATCTGGGGTGGTGGCTTCCTAGCGAAAATGGGCGTGGTTGATTTTGCCGGTGGAATCGTTGTCCACGTCAGTGCTGGCATCGCTGCTTTAGCCTCCGTCTTTTTTGTTGGCAAGCGTGTTATGGCACCTGGTGAAACTTCAGCACCCCATAACATTGCCTTTGTCGCCTTAGGAACAGGGCTCTTATGGTTTGGCTGGTTCGGTTTCAATGGCGGTAGCGCTTTGGCAGCGAATGGAATCGCGGCAACAGCCTTTGTTAATACCGACATTGCTGGTTCGCTGGCCATGATTACTTGGCTGCTGATTTCCTGGGTGCATGAAAAGAAACCAACCATGGTTGGCGTTCTGACCGGTGCGGTCGCTGGTTTGGCAACGATTACCCCTGCAGCCGGCTATGTTCGGCCTTGGGCCGCCGTCATTATCGGCATCTTATCATCCGTCGTGTGCTATATCGCTGTGCAAGTTCGCATTAAGCTGGACTGGGACGATGCCCTTGACGTCTGGGGAGTACATGGAGTCGGCGGTATTCTTGGTTCAATCCTGGTAGGTGTCTTTGCCGAATCAGTCGTCAATGGGACGAGCGGGCTGGTTCAAGGTAATGTTCACCAATTTCTGATTCAAGTCTTTGGCGTTGTCTTCACCGGTGTCTATGCCTTTGGCGTCACCTATCTCATCCTCAAAGTCATCAATATTTTCGATTCCGTGCGCGTACCCGAAACCATGGAAATCCAGGGTCTAGACACCTCCATCCACGGGGAAACTGCTTATGAG
>JAJYAS010000332.1 GCA_021779415.1 Bacillota bacterium | reverse complement strand
CGCTTCATATTCTTTATAGATCGCAAACCCACTAACCAGTATGACAATGACCAAACCTCCAATGATTGAGATGAAAACCCCTCTCGCAATCGGCAAAATGTCCCCTCCATTCTATGATGGTACCATTGATCTATAATTCCATCATATGCCAAATAAGGGTCTCTTCTTCTCAACTCATTTAAAATTCACACATTTATCACATCTTCTATTTAGCTATAAAACTTGATAAAAGATTCACACTTTGTTCACAAACTTCTCTGTGTTACAGACATATCCAAAGAATCCCCCCATATCCTTAAAGAGTTAGTTTTTGAAAGAGTGGGGGAATCTAACCATGAATAAGCTACTTTTCTCAACACTCATTGGGTTGGGAGTTGGAGGCGTGGGTATTGGATTGGGAGGATTTGCGGCCTATGCAATTGGTCGACGTGCCGATAAAATCATCGGATTATTATTTGCTGGATGCTCGGGTATGATAATAACCGTCTTGGGATTAGAACTTTTACCTGAAAGCATTGCCACAGGAGGTATTATTCCAACCCTAATCGGTATTCTCATTGGTATATTGGTCATTGCACGCATAGAGCATTTCTTTCATCGAATTGTAATCATTACAGACAATCCTCGTCGTTCCCAGTTCATCCGGTCGGGTATTCTTCTTACACTCGGTGTGGCAATTCACAATTTCCCTGTAGGGTTTGCCATGGGTGCCGGTTTGACGAATGACAGTGAGATTGGATTGGATCTCGCAACGATAATGCTCTTTCATAATCTTCCTGAGGGATTTGCAATTTCACTTCCTTTAATTTTTGGAGGTCTTGGCGGAAGTATTATCCCCATCATAGCAGCAATAGTGTCCCTCCCTGCGGGCTTAGGAGCACTGTTCGGTTCAAGTTTCCAACGAGTCAATCCTGCACTTCTATCCAGTCTGTTCGGTATAGCCATTGGAACAATATTATTCGTCAGTTGGCATGAGCTTCTGCTACCATCACTTAAAATGACGCGAAAACCAGGATTTATTATAAGTCTTTGTGTTGGAGCCTTTAGTGGAATAGTCTTCACAATCTTTTTGTAAGCGAATAAGTCTTTGCAAACATTCAAACAGGTATTGAAATGATATCTTAGCAACTTTCCAACTTACATAAAAGCCACTCTGGTCTAACCAAAGTGTTGATAATTTCCCTAGTTTCTTTGATCGGAAATTTTTCCAGGGCTTGTTTTTCTTCTTACTCATTTGCAATGGTTATATTTCATCTTTATTCCGACCTTTTTATTTGTTTAAAAAGAAGAATGATAAATGCCCCCAGCCAGTGAGAAAATGCTTCTAGTTTTGGTGCACATGCCTGTGGTGAATATCAGGAGTATGCGGATGTTCATGAACTATTGGTTCTTGTCCATGCTCATGGGAATGGTATCCCCCTTTAGGCAATTCCTCTTTAGGATGAGGGTGTGTATGGTGGCTATCGTGAGAATGCTTATGCTCATGTACAAAGGGTTTATGTTCGTGTAAATGCCCATGCTCTTCCTTTAACAATAGCACCGTTCCAATAATCATGATTGGAATGGAGAGAAAAAATAACGAGTTTAGACTTTCCTTAAATATAATCACGGATAATATGGTTCCCACAAAAGGAGCCGTTCCGAATAACGCACTTGTCCTTGTAGACCCCAGTTCTCTCATTGCTCGGATAAACAGAACAATACTTAATCCATAACTGAAGCAACCGAGTATCATCGCTCTAAGAGCGAAGCCAATTGAAGGAAACGAATAACCCAATACAAGAGACAAAATAAGTGAGAAAGTGCCAGCACTTAATCCTTTAATCATTACAATCGAAAGTGGGTCTTTTGCTGATACATTGCGTATAAAATTATTATCTATTCCCCAAAGAACGCAAGCACTAATAACCCCCACGGCACCGATTGACAGACCCCACTGTCCTAGTGAATCCCATGAAAGCAGGATACTGGCCATTGTTATCAATATCACAGCACTCCATATACGCTCTCCAACTGCCTCTTTGAATGCAACAACGGCAATTACGGTAGTTGCCACTCCCTCAAAATTCAGCAGCAGTGAAGCCGTGGATGCAGGTGCATTCTTCAGACTGAACATCAATACAATAGGAGCAAGGATACCCCCTGCCAAAATAGCTCCAATAATCCAGAGTACATCGCTTTTTGTAACCTTAGCCTCATAACTATTATGCTTTTTTCCTTGAAAGGATCTAAAGAAAAATAGCCCTATCCCACTACCTAGATACAGGAAGGATGCCATTGGAATCGGGTCTATTTTACCTAGAAGCAATTTAGAAATTGGAACACTAGCTCCAAATAAAGCGGCAGCAAGTATAGCCTGTAGGATTGGAATTAAATTCATTGTTGTCAACTCCTGACTTACAACACCTCAACGTAAATAATTTAACGGATTCGCATAGTCGCCATTTATAATCACTTCGAAGTGAAGGTGCGGTCCGGTAGAACGCCCTGTTGAACCAACTAATCCAATCGTCTGGCCTTTAGACACTTTCTGCCCTGCTGAAACAAGTAACTTCGAAGAATGAGCATATCGTGTCAAAATTCCATTCCCGTGATCAATGAGAATACTGTTTCCGTAGTTGCCATCCCACCCTGCACTGACTACAGTTCCAGTGGTAGCAGCCACATACGGATCGCCCTGGTATCCATTGATATCCAAACCCGTATGGAATTCCCCCTCACGGTAACCATAATACGAATTAATTCGTCCTGCAAGAGGCCAAATCATAACTGAAGCTAGCTGTCCACTCCCCCGGGAAGATGCTATCACAACAGGCGTACGTTGTGGTCCTTTCACCACAAGTTGGGAAACGGCATCTTTTAGGATTCGCTCATCTAAAATTTCCTTGGTCATAATTTTGTCGTTTTTTTGCACATAAGCATATTTAACTTCTTTCTCCCCATCGCTTCCCGACTGGGTAATTTTTGTTTCCCCACTTGCCAAACTCGAATCCACTATGGTCACAACATCGAAGGGAATAGTTTCTGTTTCCGTTCGAATCCCTTGACTACTGACCGTTAAGTAGGGAAAAACCTTCACTAAATTGATTGTTTGCCCGATCTGAAGAGCAGTATCCTCGTTCACCCCCGGATTACCGGCAAGCACTTCGCTCGTTCTCATTTCGTTCTTGCGCGCAATCAACCACCAGGAATCATCCGGTTGAACGACATATTCTTCTTGGCGTACATCTCCCTGTTTAAGCTTTTCCAGTACCTCCTCAGTCGTGAGTACCTCTTCAAGGGCCACATCGACTGAGCGTGTCTCAACCTTTTCTTCAAAAGATACTGTATCAACCTGGTTCGTATCTGTCTTATGAACATAGATCTGTTGATAAGCTTGCAATAATTTCTTCACATCCTCCTGATTAGGAAGAATGAAAATAGGCTTGTTGTCAATAACTAACTCTACTCCATCAATATATACGGACAGTTCCTCTTCTAATTTCTCTTTAGACAAGGTGCGAACGTCCCTGTTCCTGAGCCGGAGCGGGGAGTACTCAATGTTGTCATGAGTTTTGGCGACGACTCCTAAAGGAGCGCCCTTGTCAACTAAGAATTGGCGGATCAAGTTCTCACCGCTTTTTACATCAGAGACTAGGCCGACCTCAGTTCCATTTACACTGACAGAAACCGCAGAAGTCGTTGAATTCACATAGTATATTCCACTCCCAACAAGCACCAGTCCTAGGATAAAGAATGCCATGATTTTTGAAAATTTCCAGGGCGTATAATGGAGAAAGGCACATAAGTTCAACCTTTCCTTAAGATTCTTTTTTATGTTATTCCTGTTAAATACCTTCATCAAGCCTCCATGAATTTGCTAAGACCGAAACGTCTTAGCACGCTTCGAATGCGAGCGCCAAGCTCAAACAAATTAAAAGGTTTGACGAGATAATCATCTACTCCAGCCTCTAATGCCAAAATCCGATCGGATTCTCCCGACCTTCCTGTAAGCATGATAATCGGAATCGAACTCGATCTCCGAAGATATTTGCATATTTCTAAACCGGTAACGCCCGGCAGCATCCAATCTAGCAAGACGAGGTACGGTGCTTGGATTTCGATTAGCCTCATACCGTCCGTTGCATTTGAAGCCGTAAAAACGCAAAATCCCTCTTGCACAAGGTAACCCCTCACTAATTCCAATAATGCAGGATCATCATCAATGTACACGATTCTTTCCTCCATGATTCTCACTCCTCATTTCTTTGCAGGATTTTTGGTTTCCTGTACAAAAGCCAGAACTAACTATTATGTCCAGGCTAAAGTGTTGCTTGTTGTCATATAGTTACTAACGATTAGCAATATTCATATACTCCGCAGAGGTTGGATCTGATTTCTCGCTCCAAATATTGACCACACTGCCAACCTTGATACTGGCTATCGTTCCGTCCTGAACCGTGGGACCATTGCTGCCGGTGCCTCTGATTTTGATCGGGATACCAACAGGCACGGTCATAGTAATATTCTTACCAGTCATCACTTCTTGAGAGGCGAGCAGTTTCTGCCGTTCTTCTGTGCTTAAAGCCTGCATCTCCGCTTGCCTTTTAGCCTTATCCGCAGCGGACAATTCTGTCCCCGTTTGTTGCCTTTGCATTTCTGCAATTAATACAACATTTCCCTGAATTGACTTGACTTTGCCATAGATTTCAGCTACCCGAACTGGTTGTTCAGGATCAATGTTCGCACCTGTCGAGGCACTTGATCCTGAAGCGCTTACTGAGGTTGTCGTTCCTGACGACTTGGCCCCTGAGGAGCATCCTGTAAGCCCGATGACCAAAGAACCCATGACAATGAGAGCCGCAAATCGTTTCCACTTATACATTTGAACTCATCCCCTCTATCTATTTTCATCCATTCAAGACTCCCCCTTCTA
>JAJYAS010000331.1 GCA_021779415.1 Bacillota bacterium | reverse complement strand
TCCGAGTGCTGGATAGATAATATTGGCTCCAGACTGCGGGTACTGTGCTAATTCATACGCTTTTTCCTGATATTCATTAAATTTCATATAGGTAACTCCTCTATTTGTTCCATTAGGTCGGTTAGTGCTTCTTTAATTGTTTCTCCATTTCCTTCTAGTAGGTCATAAATCTTAGTCTCAGATGACAAAGAAGTATGGTCGTCTATAACAGGATTTGCCTTGTATCCTGTTTCATTTTTCCAAATTTCAATTTTTCCAATATAGTCAATCATGATTCCTTTAAAGGAGTGCCTCGTCCACCTTCAATTTGCTCAGGCTTTATGTCCTTCAGTGGATTAAGGAGTTGGTAGATTTTGTATTCTGCTGAAGGGTCGGACAAGCCAAGATAGGCGTTCACTGTGCCGCGTAATACTTCTTCCGCAACAACTAACTTGGCGTACCGCTGCAAATCTATCGGAGTATAAATACCACGTTTCTTCATGTATTCAATACATGCGAATAATGAATCGGCAAACTCGGTTAAATGATCGAGACGTGTTCCTATGTCTGTCATTTGAGGTTCTTTAACTGGATTGTCCATCAGTTTCCTCCTGCTTACGTGAACGCTTGACCTTACAGCGATTCCCGCATTTGGTGCAACTCCAGCAACCAAGTCCGCATTCGCTAAACTTGCCTTCGGCCTTGTCCTCTTTAGACCTCATAACAGGCGGCTTGGTTGCCTTTTCATTGCAACAGACTGATGTGTAATTAAACTTTCCTACTACCGGATGATTGTTACTGTGCTTTTTCATTCTTTTACTGTATCACTTTCCTTGGTTTTTGTCAAGAGGTTTTTGTGTATTTCTAGATAATCAATAGCTCCTTTTAACTTTTCAATATCATCTTTAAATTTTCCTATTCCATGATTGCAAGATTCACACAATATACTTCTTAAACATTTACCACAGGTTGATTCTCCTTTGCAACAATGATGATCATGGTCTAGACAAGGTTTGGTTCCAATTCCGCTATTGAATTTTACTTTGCATCCCGGATTAGCACATTTATAATTTTGTATTTCTAGCATTAAATTATAATCTTCTAAAGTAATTTTATATTTACTTTTTAAGTCATATTTACGATGTCTTAATGCTTCTAACGCTGGATTTTGTCGCACTCGGTAATGTTGACTACATAATTGTCTACAGAACCTTGTGTTAAAGTTTTTACCAACAAACGGTTTGTTACAAAATTTACAAATTAAGTTGTATCTTGTTTTGATAATACCAGCCATCAACTCTCCGTACTATTTTTACCTCTTTCTTGTGTATAGACACGGATTTTATCCAAAAGTTGCGGTTCTGATTTAATTCTATCTATCAAATTTTCCTTACCAAAAGCTAACTTTTCTCCATTCATGCTAAAGGATGCTCCTTTTTGCTCAATAACTCCGACCTTAATAGCATATTCAATAAGGTCTGAAACGGTGTCAATACCAACCCCATAAATAAGATTTACTTCTGTAGTTTTGGCAGGTGGTCCAAATTTATTCTTAGTCACAGCGAGTTTGATTCTATGTCCTATGATGTCATTGCCTTGTTTAATTTTACCAGCGTCGCCTCCTACTTTACTAATGCGTACTCTTAAAGATGAAAAAAACTTTAATGCTTTTCCACCCGGAGTAACGACTGGATCGCCATACATTTGTCCCAATGATGTTCTCGTTTGATTAATAAAAATAATAGGTATTCCGTTTACCGAACATTTGCCGCGCAGTTTTCTCATTGCCTGTCCCATCAGCCTAGCAACTAGACCCATATTAGAATCTCCGGAATCACCTTCTAGTTCTGCTTTAGGCGACAATGCAGCCACAGAATCTAACACAATCAAAGTTACTAATTTAGACTCAACAAGTGCCTCTAAAATCTCTAAAGCATCTTCCATACTTTCGGGTTGAGATACTACTAAATTATCCACATCAACTCCTAGATTGTGCATATAATCAGGATTCAAAGCGTGTTCCACATCTATATAAGCACAGATGCCCCCTCTTGCCTGTTCTTTAGCAACATAATGCAAAGCTAGTGTCGTTTTTCCGCTAGATTCTTCTCCGAACCACTCGACTATTCTCCCTCGCGGTACTCCCCCACAACCAACAGCATCTTCATCAAAGGAAGGAAGATCACCACTAATGCTAGGGACTTTTTGACCAACTTTATCTCCCAATCTTACTAAGGACGTTGTAGTGTCTAGCTTTTTGTTAAGAGATTTCTCAAGAACTTTTAAAGCCTTAAATTTATCATCTTTTGAAGAAGGTAGTTCAACTTCCTTACCACCAACAGGAACAGGAGGCTCTTGGCCCCCTGCGAATTCCTTTAACGCATCAAGTTTACCCATTTATACTTACCTCAGCATCCTCAAATATCAGCTTTAGAGTTAAATCCTCGTCCGTCTTAACAGACATAAACCTTCCAGACTCACACCATGTTGAAGAAGGTCGTTCTAGTACACTAGTTAGAACGCCTCTAGCTGCTGATTTCAACATTTTCACGGTTGGAGCAGTTGGTTCGTCGTAATAGGTCCATCCCATTGTCACGAACAGGGCATGGGCTTTTTCAAAGTCAAATTTCTCAATTATACTTTCAATCATGTCTAATTCAGATTGTGTTAAGTCTCTCACTTTTCCTCCTCTGTCTTTTTCCATTGCGCTACAGTTGCCATGAATTTCCTCCATTGCTTATAGAACTTAATACCCTGTAGCTGAATAATAGAATCAGGTCCGTGTACGTTATACATTTCGTCAAGCTGTTGGCAGATTTCCCCGTGATTCTGAAACCACGCGAACACACATGACGGACAATTGATGTGAATAGGCTTCCTCGACAAGTCTAATTTATGCCCACAAGGTATCACGCGAGGGTGTTGAACTGTCACGTATTGCTTTCTTGCTCTCCTAATATCAATTGGCTTGGGCTTGGGATGTTGTTCTTCAGCAGTTTCTATCACCGTACCGTCCGAATCGACTACATCATAAAATTGTGCAGTTTCTGTCATTACTTCTCCCATGCGTAACTCGATTCAATACCAGCGGATTCAAAGTTAATATCAGCACGTTCTTGAGGGGTGAGTCTTGGAGCGATAGCCCCGTACTTCTGCAACAGCATGTCGCGTTCAATTGGATTCGTGACGCCTTCCAATTCTTCAGCAATATCAAGTGTGTTCTTTGTAACTTTCATAGTTTTGTCCTATCTTTTAATTGTAGTGAAGTATTTTTTTGCCGGAGCAATGCTTCTGGCAACCAAAATCCTTCCAATGATTTGTTCTAATTCTGCCCTTTCTACTTGATTGAATATATAATACCCATTATCGCATATAAAGTACGTGTTGTCAAATACAAATTTTACTTGATTTGGTTCCCTCCACGTCTTCCCAAAAATGTCCAATCCGTCCTTAATCGCGTTGTCAACGTCTACAAAGAAGTCCATAGCATTAGGACGAGCCGGGTTTACCGTTACTCCTGATTTTGGCTCAGGTTCAATAATGACGATTGAACTTTGTCCTTTTAACTCCTCATACTGACCGACAACAGGTTCCGGCCACGCATACGGGTCACCTACAATATCGTCAAATGCTTTCTTATGAATATGCCATTTGTTAGGCTTTCTTCCCTTTTTCATTATTTGTCCTTGACTGCACTAAAAGCAGCTAATAGTTTCTTACGTCTCTTGGTTCCAATTTTACCCGGCGCTGTAAATCTTTTCTTTCCGAATACTTGCTCGACTGGCGGCTGTTTTAAATACTCACTGGCTTTATTAAGAGCCACCGGGTCATCGAGAAAAATAGCTATTCCTTTATTGCATCTGTAGCAAATACATCCTCGTAATTCCCCGGTAACATGGTCGTGGTCCATGTATAAAATTAATAATTCGCCTTTCTTATTATACTTTTTATGGCATATGCCGCAGACGTTCTTTTGAAAAGAAATTACTTTTTTTTGTTCTTCTAATGTAATATGAAACTCACGACGCAATCTTGCGTCTTTTGCTTTTTCTTGTTTTGTCAACTATCCCATCCTTGGCCCCTTTCATTAAAGTAACCTAAATCAATTATTTTTATCTGACCGTCTGAGTCAAATGCGATATTAGCACTATGCACGTCAGCACTGGATTTATCAACACCCGGCCAGATTTCTTCTATTAAATCAGTAAGTATTGAAGCCATCCTGTTTTTATACGGGTTACGTGTTGTGTCATAATATTGCATTCCTATCATACGTGTTGTTGGGTTGTAGAAATGTATATAAGGCATGTATTTTCTTAACTTACGGTATTTTTTCAAACGATTTATCTTTTTTATTACCTTTATCTCTTCTTCAGAATGTCTGCGAGATGCTGGATTGTCTGACGGAATCTTCAGCACAATAGGAAGTCCTACTACTTTGTAGACGTAACGATATGCTCCACTTCCTAGTGACCTTAATTTAATTCCTAGTTTTTTGATTTCCTCAACCGTCTTGGGGTTATTTTCCGTCAACAGGCTGTTAACTTCCATGATAGTCATTAGATATTTATTCCTCCATCAGAATCGCCCGCTGCCCCTAAAGCATCCTTTAGAGCATTCAATGGTAGATTTTTAGCCTCAGACTGGGCTTCGTAGCCTACTACTGGATTGTTCAGTTTCATTGCCTTTACCTTTCCTTCGGTCAACTTGTGAACTGTACTGGTAGCTCCATCAAAATATACCATGACTTCCCCTCCAGCACTATATCTAGATAACGCGCACGTTAGAAGCATTTCTGGTGCGAATGTGGTATCACTTTGGATATAACCACCTTTTTCCAGAATATCCTTCGATACGCCACTTATTTTAGCACGATTCGCAATCAAAAGGCAATCACAATCTTTGTTAATTTGTGATGACCCGTCAACACTACCACTCACCGT
>JAJYAS010000330.1 GCA_021779415.1 Bacillota bacterium | reverse complement strand
AATCTCTAGAAATTCGAGCATGTCGAAACTGGTTTTCAAGTTTTCTGGTCTGCATGCAACTACAGGGATAAGCTACATCCCCTTCAAGATAGATTCCACGGCCTTGGCAATGGGGACAAACTAAGGTAGCCATGGAATTTGAAGGATCAGTCTTTCCTTGATCTTGGTGAGTTAGAGAGGAGTTCGCCTCAGTGGACAAAATGGACTTGGAGTTAGCAATGAGTAGTTTTGCATCTAAACCATTCCCTTTCAAGATATCTTTTACACTTTTCATTTGAGCTATGTCCTCCTCCAAAATCCAAGATATCCTGTCCCTTTAAGAAACTATAAATAGAAATTCTCATATTTATTCGAAACTGTTTTTGGAACCTTTTCGTTAGCCCTTGACAGTTTCTTATCCTGACGAGACTGAAAATAAGCATCTTCTGCCTCAATTTCGATTCGCGTGCGCAAGCCCTTTTTCTCCCATTCTCGGAGTATAGAATCTAGATAGCGAAAGTTCCGAATACCTGCACTTACTCCCCTTCTTAAGGCTTCGGTGATAAGTTCTTCTGAAAAATGGGATGACAGCCAACGATCCAAATTCTCACACTCTAATTTGGTAAGCGGTCTACCAAGTTCTTGCTCAAATGTATGAACCAAATTTTTCATAGGGGGGTTTATCGGAGTAGTAGATGTAGCTTGTGGTGAGAATTGGCTTAGTTTCAGTGTGCGTTCTTGTTCCAGCGTCCGAGAGCGCTCAATAGCCCAAAGTTCAGCGAGTTCATCGATCAAACCCACAAGACTGTAGCTATTAAACCACTTTTGCTCATCAGAATTCCAGTGCCGTTCAATCGCCAGTAATTTTCGCTCTACTAATCGGCCTACAACCTCCTCAATGTCTGATGGAGAATCAGTCATCCGCCCAGCTAAGGTGGTGATTGACGGGTAGGGGTTGGTTTCTGCTTCACATAAAATCTGTATCAGAACCATCATATCACGATCATTTAATCCAATTTCTTTATAATGGGTTAAGAGATATTTTGGAACTGAAACGACACCGGAAAAGAAAAGAGCCTGTGTAAAGCTCCCATAAACACTAACTTTATTCATTGACATTCACTCCCTAATACCCATAAAAAATATTTCTTAAGTATTCTCTATTTATCTGTAAATTCCTTCCAGCAAACTAGGGCACCACAATATATAAACCAAAAATCGCTCTTTTTACCTAAAAAAATAAAAATAGCTCGAGTAAATATTACCATTTTATGGAAGGATAATAAGATCTCTTTGGCGTATATAGTTTCTAAACGAACAAAGGAGGACAAGTGATGGACTTTCGGGAAGAACTCATCCATATCGTCGATAAATCAGGTGCCCATCCAGCTTGGGGTGTTAAACATTGCTATAGGGTCTATCATCTAGCCAAAGAACTCTCAAATCATTTAACCCTTGATGATGAAGTACTTTATACTGCAGCTTTACTACATGATACAGGAAAATACCCAGTTTATGCGCTTAAGAACATTGATCACGCTTTACGTTCCAAAGGAGTTACCACAAATCTTCTACAACAAATGATGTTCTCTCCGACCAAAATGCCCATGGTCTTAGATGCTGTTGAAAACCACATGTACTATTCAGAACCGGGGCGGAGTGATGAAGCAGTCTATATACGCGAGTCCGACATCTTGGACAATCTAGGCAACATAGGTTTGATGCGATTATTTAGTCTGATTGGGCAAGATGAGTTAATCCAGACCCCTGAAAATGCCCTCGAAAGAGCACGTCTTTTTGCTGATGCCCTTCCTGATAAAGTATCAACAAAAGCTGGAAAACGTTTAGCAGTAAAGCGACGTGAAGAAACCCTCCGTTTCCTAGCCGGTATTAAACGACAAACCTCAGAATATGCTTGGATCTAATGCCCCGCGTTATTCTAATGCCGTCTTTCTTGTTCTTCAAGCCAGCGTGTCATACTATCTAGAAGATTAACGACCCTGGCAAAATTCCGGGTTCGTTGACCTTCATCCAAAATCCGTTTGAGATGGTGACGTAACCGGATATAGGCTCTATTAACTTGAGCGCGTGATACTGCATGAGAATCTGACATTTTTGCTCGTTGAGATGAGATTGGAGCACTCTGAAGTGTTGATTTGCTATTCTTTATTTCGGAAGCAGTGCGCACTTTTTCTTCAATAATAATCTGACTCGAATCATTCGGTGTCATCCATAGTTTTTCTGGGGCAAGCCGTACAATTTGGTTAGATATAAATTCAATAGTTTCCCCTAGTTGAGGGATAACTGAAGTTTTACCGAAAGTTTCTTGGATTTTGTTAGAAAAAACGGTTTGTCCTTCTAATTCCCCGTGAACCAGAATGATTTGCTCCGCCTTTTTTCCTAATCGGGAGAGCCAATGAAGAAGTTCTGCTTGATCAGCATGTGCAGATAAACCGTCCATGTGGCTGATACGAGCTTTAACCGCAACCTTTTCTCCATGAATCGTTACTTCATCGACTCCATCAGAAAGAATTCGGCCGAGAGTACCCTGAGCCTGATATCCTACAAATAAAACTGTCGCCTTTTCCCTCCAAAGATTATGTTTTAGATGATGTTTTATGCGTCCAGCATCTGCCATTCCGCTAGCAGCAATAATGATCGCTCCGCCTTCAATCTCATTGAGAGCCATTGAATCCGCAGCGGTTTGACTGAAATGAACATTGGGCATATTCAAGGGACTACTACCCTGTTGAATCATCTGACGCGTTTCTGAGTCGAAGTGTTCTGTGTTCTCTTGAAATATCTTTGTGGCTGCGATGGCTAAAGGACTGTCAATATAAACAGGTAACGTTGGTATGCGATGTTCGTCCTGTAATTTACGCAAATAATAGAGAAGGTCTTGGGTGCGCTCTATCGCAAAGGCTGGAATGATTAGATTCCCCCCAGCTTCATAGGTTGTACGAATCGTTTCGGCGAGTTGGTCTGCACGGTCGATTTTTTTCCCATTGGGATTCTCATCATGCAGACGATTTCCATAGGTTGTTTCCATGATGACAACTTCTGCTTCACTTAAAATGCTTGGATCTTCAAGGTAGGGTTGATTTACATTCCCAATATCACCTGAAAAAACGAATGACTTTGTAAAGTTTGGTTCATTTATATGAATTACTACGTGTGCCGATCCTAAAATGTGACCCGCATCATAGAGTTGAAAAGAAACAGTAGGAACAAGGTTCATTTGTTCTTGATAGGGTATTGATTTAAAGTATGGAAGTGTATCGAGCGCGTCTTGAACTGTATAAATAGGAACCAAGGGCTGAAGACCTGCTCTTAAACGCTTGCGATTCTTACGTTCTACTTCCATTTCTTGAATATGGCCACTATCTGGGAGCATTATTGAACATAATTTAATGGTTTCTGGGGTAGCCCATATATTACCCTTGAAACCTGCCTTAATAAGTTTAGGCAACATTCCAGAGTGATCGGTATGTGCATGGGTTAAAATGACTGCGTCAATACTTGCTGGATTATAGGGAAAATTATTGTAATTTAACTCTTTCAGTGCTTTGGATCCCTGAAACATTCCACAATCAATTAAAATGTGCGATTCACCAGATTCAATGAGAAATGATGATCCTGTAACAACTTGTGCGGCACCAAAAAAGCTAATTTTCATACAATAATCCTCCATAAATAGCGTCTAAAAGTCTTTTCTTTTCTTTTCTTTAAGAATGAAAGAAAAGACTTTTACGCTTCTGTTTTTCTCACACACGTTTCAAACCGTCATTATAATTTTATCTAGGTTAATATTACCCGTTTAATGCTTGTTACGCAATGGTAATTGACAACCATCTACAAGTCTTTAGTCAAGCTGAACGAATTTTAGTTTGACCGCTTTAAGAGCTGCTTGAGTGCGGTCCTCAACAGCTAATTTTCGATAAATGCTCGAAAGATGATTCTTCACAGTCTTTTCACTAATAAATAAAGCAGTTCCAATCTCGCGATTGGAAGATCCACGTACCACATAATAAAGAATCTCCATCTCACGTTCACTGAGGCCACAGGTATTTTTTAAAGGGCTCGGTTGTGTAAATTGCTCCAGCAATTTGCCTGTAACGGTTGGAGACAAAATAGGTTCCCCTGAATACACCTTGCGTATTGACTGAACCAATGTTTTTGAGTCTACATCTTTTAATAAATAGCCAGCCACGCCAAGTTGAAGGACTTGGAAGATCTTTTCATCTGAATCGTCAACAGTCAAGACCAAAATACCAATATGCGGACATTCTCGTCGAATGACACGACCAGCTTCTAAGCCATTCACTCCAGGCATATTAAGATCCATTAATAAGATATCAAACATATTATTACGTGCAACATTAATGGCACCCTGGCCATCACCTACTTCCGCAACAACTTCAATTCCATCTTCGAATTCTAAAATACGACGTAACCCTTCTCTTATAAGGGGGTGATCGTCGGCAATTACGATACGAATCATGTTGTCGTTCCTCCCTTGAGTCTGGATGGAATTGAAAGTTCTATCGTTGTACCCTCCCCTATAGTTGATTGAATAGAAAAATGTCCAGAAAACATTTCCACACGTTCGCGCATCCCAACAAGTCCAAAATGTTCCTCAGGAGCGATCATAGCAGAGTTTACTTCAAATCCTACTCCAAAATCACAGATCCTAGCAGTTGTCCATTCATCTTTAAAAATCAGAAATATATCCACTTTCGCCGAGTTAGCATGTTTCGCAACGTTGGTCATTCCCTCTTGAATTAAACGAAAAAGGGCCACCTCCATGGCCGAGAGAAGTCGCTTTTCACGACCTTCGATCCTTAACTCACATCTAATTCCATAATTTTCTTGGAAGTTTTCGAGGTATTTAGAGATAGCTGGTACAATTCCTAAATCATCTAAGGCCATAGGACGGAGATTGAAGATGATCCTTCG
>JAJYAS010000329.1 GCA_021779415.1 Bacillota bacterium | reverse complement strand
AATTAATATGAAGGGTTCTAATCAGGTTCTTAGAATAATTTACGCCGCTGCATTACAGCAAGTTATGGAAAAATGCCAGGAGCACATTTATAAACAAAACTCCGATCTAAAATTCGAGCTTAAAGGGGCTGGTTCGAGGGAGGGTGCCAAACGATTATTATCTGGAGAAAAATACGATATTATAGCTCTAGCTGATCAAGCGCTATTTGCGGAGCTGTTAGTACCCGATCTGGTAGAAAACTACTTTGTTTTTGCTTCTGACCAACTAGTTATTGGCTATAATCGCTCTTCGAAGGGAAGCAAGGAGATTACTCAAGAAAATTGGATTGATATTTTGCTTAAACCACAAGTTAGTTTTGCCCGTTCTGATCATCATCTGGTTCCCCGAGGCTATAGAACACTGATGGTTTGGCAATTGGCTGAAAAATTTTATAACAAGCCAGGCCTCTGCTCAACCTTGGAAGCCGCTTGTATGCCTTACTCTACTTTCCCTCAATCATTAGACCTATCTAGTGCTTTATTTAGGGGGAAAATTGATTATGCTTTTCTTTATTCCTCGGAGGCTAAACAATTAGGGCTTCCCTATATAGCCTTACCCTCGAAGATTAACCTTTCTAACCCTGCTTATGCCAAGTTTTATGACCTGGCTTCGGTAACAGTAGAAAGTAAGATTCCAGGAAAAAATGTAATCATTCACGGTAACCCTATTGAATTTGCCATTGGTCTATCTAAGGATAGCCAATATACCGAACTAGCTCAATCGTTTGTCGATCTTCTGACTGGACCGGAGGGTTCTTCAATTCTGGAGGAATACGGTTTTATTCCCTGCTAATTATTATTTGTGCATATAATTAGGAGGTTTTGAAAATGGAAATTGAAACAGGAAATGAGATTAACCAGTCGCTGGAGCAACCTAGGTTGGTGAGCCTCTTTGAAATCGCTAAGACTTTTCTTCACATAGGGCTTGTATCCTATAGTTTAGCAGCTCTAGGGGAAGCCAAAAAATCGTTGGTAGACAAGAAAAACTGGATGACCGACGAGGAATACCTGAACGGATTAGCCCTTTCTCAACTCTTACCCGGGGCCCCTACCGTAAATCTCAACACTTACATTGGTTACTTCATAAGGGGTTTTCCCGGTGCATTAGTGGCTTGTATCTTTTTTATAATTCCTTGTTTTGTGGCCATGGTCGTTCTTGCACACCTCTATCTGAACTATAATGATGTTCCTTTAGTATCCTCGTTATTTAAGGGAGTAGGAGCTTTAGTTGTAGGTCTTGTCTTAAATACCCTTATAGATTTATGGAAAAAAGGGGTGAATACACCTCAATTAACAATCCTGGCGGCTGGCGGCTTTGTCATGGTGTATTTCTTGAAGGTGAATATTATTACTCTACTTCTAGCTGCTGGAGCCGTAAGCTCAGTGTTTGCCTTCCTGACTTTTAAATTCTCAGTTTGGAAGACCGTTATGAATAAAAAGTTTTGGGTTGCCAAAAAGTCTTCTAAAAGAGCCGTTTCGGCGATTAGGTTTCAATTCAGTAAGAAGAAATACGTGAGTATGTTGATAATGCTTGCAGTGCTCCTAGCCATCAATTTTGCTATTAATTTTAGCAACCCCACTTTTCGAAATCTAGGCAACTCATTATTCGGGATCGGGGGACTAACCTTTGGGAGTGGCTACGCTATGTTGCCGTTCATACAGGATGCCATGGTTAATCAATATCACTTTGTCACCGACAAAGAATTTGGTGTAGCTCTAGCCTTGAGCTTACTAACGCCTGGTCCGGTCACAGTCATTTCCGCCTTTGTTGGCTATAAAGTGGCAGGTATCTTCGGGGCAGCCTTGGCTATGGCAAATATGTATTTACCGTCGTTTGCCGTTGTAAATATTATTTCGGATCTCTATAACCAAGCAGGCAAGGTGGATAACGTTAAAATGGTGATTAGCGGAATTGTAGCCGCATTCTTCGGGACGCTATGGGCAGTTGTTTTTAAATTAACGGGTAGCTCGTTAGTCGATTTGCCTACTTGTGGACTTGCAATAGCCGCTTTTGGAGTACAGCGGTTTACCAAAATAGATACCCTGTGGATTATTATTGCTGGAGCATTAATCTCCTTGGTTATATTCTAAGAAGGTCTATCCCGGAGGTCTTTTCACTTATAGGGTGACCCTTAGGTCTTAAAGATTATCCATAGCTACAGAAAGCATAAGCTTTATGCGGTTCAGTTGATTGACTTCACTCGCCCCAGGATCGTAGTCAATGGGAGCGATGTTCGCTGACGGATAGGATCGTCTGATCTCTCGGAACATGCCTTTGCCCGTTATGTGATTGGGCAAGCAGGCAAAGGGCTGTAAACACACAATATTTTGGACTCCGCTGCGAATTAGCTCGACCATTTCTCCGGTGAGGAACCAGCCTTCTCCCGCCTGATTGGCTAGAGAGAGGTGGTTGGCTGCATATTTGGCTATTTCTTCGATGGGTTTTGGGGCTGTAAACCGTTTACTGGCTCCCAGGGCTTTCTTCATCTCTTTACGGTAGGATTCAATCCGGTTGATGGAGAGATTGCCAGACACCATGCCCCAAAAACTCCCCGAGAGCTTCTCATATTTAATGCGACTATCTAAAGCGCCGTATAAGAGAAAGTCTGCGAGGTCTGGGACGACCGCCTCAGCACCTTCAGCCTCCAACAGCTCGACAATATTGTTATTGGCGGTAGGGTGAAATTTAACGAGAATTTCACCAACGACGCCTACCTTGGGTTTGACCAGTTCCTCGTCGAGTTCCAGATGGTCAAAATCCCGCACAATTTGGCGAATGGTTTGGTTGTAGTCCTTGCTGTTCCCGTTTCTCAAGGATTCTTGACAGCGCTCTACCCATACCTCATATAAGCGATTTGCGGAGCCCGGGACTTTTTCGTAGGGGCGTACTCGGTAGAGGACCCGCATTAAAAGATCCCCATAGATAAGTCCCCTCATTAATTTATTAAACATTGGAAGGGTGATTTTAAAGCCGGGATTTTTCTCAAGACTCGAGGAATTCCCCGTATTTAAGGCAACGACAGGGACGTATTCCATTTGGGCATCTTTTAAGGCCTTGCGGATAAAGGCGATGTAGTTCGTCGCTCGACAGCCTCCACCGGTTTGAGAAATAATCACGGAGGTGTTGTTTAAATCATACTTGCCAGACCCCAAGGCTTTCATGATCTGTCCGACGACAATAATGGCGGGGTAACAAGCATCATTGTGCACGTATTTTAGGCCTTCATCAATCGCCGATTTATCGACGGAGGGTAAGATTTCTAAGGTATACCCCGCAAGCTCAAAGCTGGTTTTGAAAAACTGAAAATGGATCGGGGACATTTGAGGCACCAAGAGGGTATGGCTTTGCTTCATTTCTTTGGTGAAGATGACTCTCGGGAGCTGGGCAAACAGTTTCTCTGGGGTAAAGCTTCGTTTGTCACGTTCTTGGAGGGCGGCGCTCAAGGAACGCACGCGGATTCGCGCAGCCCCTAAATTGTTGATCTCATCAATTTTTAAGACGGTGTAGATTTTCCCGTAAGCCTCTAGTATTTCCTTGACTTGGTCCGTCGTTACCGCATCTAAGCCACACCCGAACGAGGTCAATTGGATTAATTCAAGAGATTCTTGTTCGGCAACATAGCTGGCGGCGGCGTACAACCGCGTATGGTAGACCCATTGATCGACAATGCGCAACGGTCGTTCGACCTCACCGAGGTGGTTGATGGAGTCTTCAGATAAAACAGCGAACCCATAGGCTTGAATCATCTCTGGAATTCCATGATTGATTTCTGGATCAATATGATAGGGTCTTCCCCCTAAGACAATCCCTTTTAATTTATGGGTTTTAATATAGAGAAGAGTATCTTCTCCTTTTTTCTTGACCTCGTCCTGATAATTGTCCAGCTCGAGATACGCTTTATCCATCGCCTCAAGGATCTCATTTTTGGGGATTCCTTCAGGGGCCAACTCTTCGATTAAGCGTTTGCCCATGCGACTCGGCTTATCGATCGGTAGGAAGGGATGATAAAAGGTCATCTGAGGAGTTCGGAGGAGGTCCATGTTGGCATGAATGGTCTCCGGGTAAGAGGTGACAATGGGGCAATTGTAATGGTTGCCTGCGCCGGGATCCTCTGTGCGATTATAGGGGAGGCAGGGATAAAAGAATTTGGTTACCCCTTTTTTCACTAAATCGACAAAATGTCCATGGACAAGCTTCGCTGGGTAACAGGCTGACTCGGAAGGGATGGTATCCATGCCTTGTTCATAGAGTTGTTTGGAGGAGCGACTGGAGAGAATCACTCGATACCCTAATTCCGTAAAGAAGGTGAACCAGAAGGGATAATCTTCGTAGAGGTTTAAAACGCGGGGAATCCCGATCGTTCCTCGGACGGCTTTGTCCGGGGCTAAGGGTTTGTAGTTGAAAACACGTTGGTACTTGTAGGCAAAAAGGTTGGGAATCTCAGAGTGTACAACGTCTTTGCCTGCTCCTCGTTCACAACGATTGCCAGAGAAAAACTCTCCTCCATTAGAAAAACGCTTGATCGTGACGAGGCAGTTGTTTCCGCATAACCCGCAGCGCTGGTTGGTGGTCACTGAAGAGAGTTGTTGGAGTGCCTCTCCGGTTAGAAGGGTCGTCGCATAGCCCAGTTGAAAACGCTCTCTAGCAATTAAAGCGGCTCCAAAGGCCCCCATAAGTCCGGCAATGTCTGGGCGTACCACGTCTCGCTGCGCAATTTGTTCTAGGGCCCTGAGGACAGTATTGTTATAGAACGTACCTCCTTGGACGACGATCTTTTTCCCCAGTCCGTCCGCATTCCTCAGGCGCATTACTTTGAAAAGGGCATTTTTGATGACAGATATGGAGATTCCCGCTGAAATATCCCCGACCTCAGCCCCTTCTTTTTGCACTTGTTTGACTTTGGAG
>JAJYAS010000328.1 GCA_021779415.1 Bacillota bacterium | reverse complement strand
ATCACATGTGCACCAAGATCAACAGCGGGAATCTCCTTGAGACTTCCGCCCATCGTGCCGAAAGGGGTCCTTGCGGCACTCACAATAACTGCTCTTGACAAATTCATTTCTCCTCCTCTTGAATTTAATAGCCTCTGGTGTCTCCCTCTATCCCTCTTCCCTCTTCCCTCTTCCCTCTTTTATTATTCTAGCCCTGAGGGCAAAATCCTTCCCTTTAATTCACAATGTTCAAACTATTACATAAACAATATTATCTTACTCACTCATGCTTGCATAACGAGACAGAACACGAAGTGTTCCCTCGTCCCCCTACCACCCACGTCCCCAAAGTTCTCCGCCCAGAACTTCGCGCTTACAAAAGCGAATCTTCTTTGATAGAGCAGTAATCAAACTTGACTTAAGAGCGCTTTCATACGGCGGGGCAGTGTACAAGGTCCCTTCTCGCTATCCATGGCTACAGGGACACTCGGCCATCCTTGGCCAGCGGATGTACACTGCCGGCAACTGCGCCAAGGAAGGCGCATTTGCCGGGAACCCCGCCCTCTCACTAGCAAGCTCTTAAGTTTTAGTTTGATCTGCGAGAGCAACAAGTGAGCGTTGTATCGCGGAGTTCCCTATTCCTCCCACCAGGGCTTCTTTCCCCCCATTTTGCTCTCACTCAAACTCTTCATACTCGCTCGGTTCCCCCCATACACATCCTCCCAAACCGGGTCTGGCTCTCTACTCCTTGGCAGTTCGGAAAAACCAGTCCCAGAAGATAGCAAATTCCTATTATCTTCCCTATCCCAAGACCATTCAGTCTCCTGACTCTCTTCCAAATTCCGCCTTACCCCGCGAGTTTCTTGACGCCCTCCCTCCGCGCTGTCGATCCAATGCGATAATGGCTCATTTTCCACAACCTGAGGTTTATCCTCTGTATCCCATTCGAACTTACCGTCCTGATCATCAGCAACCGAGCCATACCCGCTATAAGCGGGGGTATACTGCGCATTACTCCATCTTCCCTTTCGTGCACCCGTTACTCCCCTTTTCGTGCCACCTGCCCCTACAGCTCCTGCTACTAAACCAATGATCACCCCTTCAGCTAAAATCTGAACAAAGCCTACCCCTCGGATTGGTAAAAATAAAGCTAGTAAGAGTGTTCCCACCGTGACATAGCCAGCTCCGGTCGCCCCACCCAGCAACCACACTCCACTTTCTTTTGCCGTACGGTATCCACCAATTAGGCAACTTGCCAAAAGTCCCACATCTAACAACCTAGAGACATTCAGGCCTCCAAAACCCATGGCACCCCATACAACGCCTGCAAAAAGGGTCAAGACCGTAACGAGTAAGGCCGTGGTGATTCCCTTTAAGACGTATGACCCCATTCCTAACTCCCCTTTCTTAGATTTATATTTCTTAATTTCCCCGAAGTTTAAACCAGTTTATCTCTCTATCTATAAATACGTCGAACCTGTCCAAACATTCCGCCCTCAACCCACTATTATCCATTACCATGTTTCGTTGTTCCAGAATATAGTGTACTATCCCGCACAAAAAGGAGGAGTCCTAATGGATTATGCACGATATATTGTGCAACCAGGCGATACAATTTTCAAAATCGCCAAAGCCTACAACGTCACCATGACAGAAATCATTCAAATTAATCATTTAAAACATCCCGATCGCATTTATGCCGGTCAAGTTCTTCTACTCCCCGTCCTAGAAACCCATGAACCAACTGGCGAGGAAATTCCCGAACCAAACTTTACATACGCCCTCTGGCTTTACGAGGCTTATGCAGGTAAGGATTCGGAATTAACCGCTATTACAACCTACCTCTATCAAGCCGTGCTTCTTGACCGCCCGGAATTCGATGCTCTGTTAAGACCCATTGCTTATGACGAAATGCGCCATCTGGAAAAATTAGCCCTAGCCCTACGTCACCTAGGTGTAGACCCCAGGTACGGTTCATTAAATAATGGACATTGGGTCGATTGGCGTTCCCGCTTTGTCAACTATACCAGCGAACTTTGCGCACTTCTTGACGCCAATATTGAAGATGAGGCCAAAGCCCATCGAGACTATCTTGAACTCGCCCAAAAAATACCCATTCCTGATATTCAATGCATCCTGACTGAATTAGCGGCCGACGAAGAACGTCACTATCATCTTTTCTGTCAAGCGAAGCAGCAGTTTTGTAGCGAAACTACCCCGTATCCTCCCCCGCCCTGCTCCCCACCGCCAATGTATACCCCAACAGAAGGTACGGAAATTCCACCTGAGTTGCCAGGAGCCCATAATGGAGGGAAAGGTTAACCACTGACATTTCCCAGAATTTCTCTTTTCAGTAGACATTTGTTCCGTTATACTAGAAACTGTGTAGCCAACAATGCCACCACCTTCTGATCAATTGAAAGGCCGTTGCGTGTTCATGCAACGACCTTTCTTTAATATTTAAGCAAGAGGAGTAAAAAAATTGAATCAAACGAAAAGTCTTTGGGCTGATTTTTCCCTACTTCTAGTAACCCTTGTTTGGGGCTCCACCTTTGTGATTGTCAAATGGGCAATTGAAGATCTCCCCCCGTTTCCATTTCTGGCGATACGCTTTGCCCTCGCATTTATTAGTCTCTTGCCGTTTCTCTGGTTCCAAAAGGCGCATATCTCCAAAGGAACGTTACTCAAAGGAGCAGCTTTGGGGGTCTTTCTTTTCTCCGGGTATGCTTGGCAAACGATTGGCCTGCAATATACTACTGCCTCCAACGCTGGTTTTATTACCGGGCTCTCTGTCGTCATTGTTCCAGCTTTAGTCACTTTAACGACACGGACACTCCCACGCCCCAACCTAATCTTAGGAATTTTAAGTGCTCTAGTAGGCCTTGCTTTCCTTTCTCTTGGAGATGGTTTTCAGTTCAACAAAGGCGACCTTATGGTTCTTGCTTGCGCTATTAGCTTTGCCTTACATATTTTCTTAGTCGGACGTTATGCCCCTCAGACGAATGCCACAGTTTTAGCCAGTGTGCAAATCCTTACTGTGAGCGTTTTGAGCGCTGTTTTCTCACTACTCTTGCCACAACCACCTCTGCACTTTAGCACAAATGCTTGGCTGGGTTTATTAATCACTGCCGTTCCTGCAACCTCACTCGCATTCTTTGTCCAAACCAAAATGCAACAATTCACAACTCCAACCCATACTGCCCTCATTTTTTCCATGGAACCCGTATTTTCCGCTATCGCAGCCTTCTTCCTTGCCGGTGAACTCTTAACACCTAAAGGCTTTTTGGGAGCAGGGTTGGTTTTAGGGGGCATGCTCATAGCCGAGTTCACGGGCTCGGAAAGCGAAAAACTGTCAGCATAAACAGGAGATAAAAGACTCCTCCGAGCAAGAGACTGGACGGAAAGATAACTCCCTTGCGGCGGAGAGAAATGTACGGGACCATTGCAGCACCTAAAGCAAGAAATGCACTCCATAGTGCCAAGGAATCTAACTTCCAAGGCGTAATAACAATCCCAATTGCTGGAATAACCGAACTCTGAAACACCATAGCTCCGGTCAAATTACCTAAGGCTAAGGTGTCCTTTCTTCGACGGACCCAAAGAACACTGTTAAACTTCTCTGGTAGCTCCGTCGCGATCGGGGTAATAATTAGAGCGAGCACAAAGACGGGAATCCCAGCAGCCAAGGCGATGGGCTCTACGGCTTTGACAAAGCCACTCGCCCCAATCACAATCGCCACCAATGCCAATATGATTTGTAGTAAAATCATAACTAATCCTGGATTATGGGATCGTCGTGCCAGATAGAGGGGCGCCAATTTTTCATGTTCACTTTCATCCTTGCCGGAACGCAATGTTTGGATAACGTAAACCCCATAGGCAGCAATCAAGGCCCAAGCCGCTCCGTTTTTAAGCGTTTGAGTGGGCAAAAAAGACGTCAAAATGGCCATTGAATAAACAATTAGAAAGAATTCCAAATCATGTTTTACGACCTTAGCATCCAAAAGAAGAGGGTTGTTCTTGCGACGAAACAAGAGCACTGCAAGCCCAGTAATAAAGAAAGCTAGTGTCGCTAACATGAAGGGCGCCCCAAGAATAGCACCAATACCAATATCTGACCCTTCTGGTCCTTCCCCTCCACCTAAAAAGGCCATAATCGGAACCATCGTCTCAGGCAAGGCCGTCCCAACTGCCGCCAGAATACTCCCAACAGCTCCGGCACCAAGCTTTAGCCTCTGTCCCAACCACTCAATCCCATTGGTAAACGCCTCCGCCCCCAGCAAAATGACCCCTAAACTCATCAATAACAACCCTATATCTTTCAAAGATTACTCTCCCTTCTCGTTGCATATCTCACTCTATAACTATACGAGGGTGGGATTTTTTATGTATAGGAACTTCACGTTACAACGCTCACCTCATGATTTCGTGGGCCAAACTAGGGCTCAATCGGTTTTATGAATGAGGGCGGGGTACCCGGCAAATCGGACATCCGACGACCAAGGATGGTCTAGTGTCACCGGAGCCATGGATGGCGGGAGGGGACCTTGTCCGGTTGCCGGCGGAACACGTCCTGTGTTCCGCCCCGCTGATGCAAGCACCGCTTGAGCCAAGTTTGGCGAGCCACTCTATCAAAGAGGATTCGCTTTTGTAAAGTGAAGTTCTGGGCTGGGGACTTGGGGGACGTAAGGAGTAGGGGACGAGGGAACGCTTTGCGTTCCTCCTCGTTATGCATGACGGATCGAGCCGTGCAAGTTCGGGGACGGTTCCTTGACTTGTATCAACCATTTTTTAGGGTGTGACTTTTATCACACCTAAATAATGTCTAAAGGCACAGTAATTCGACAAAATTTGATATAGACTTGACTTATCAAGATAAGTTTTGATAAAATTTTCACAAAGGGGAGGAATTATTTATGAAACATCCAATCAAGGCAATTATTGCCCTGCTACTCCGTCTCTATTTCGGGT
>JAJYAS010000327.1 GCA_021779415.1 Bacillota bacterium | reverse complement strand
TGGTCAAACGAGTAGAGGTCTTTCATGATAAATTCCCGTCCACGCATTAGACCGAAACGGGGACGCCGCTCATCGCGATACTTATTCTGGATCTGATATAGAAGAAGTGGAAGCTGTTTGTACGAACGGACTTCACCACGGATAAGATCTGTAATGATTTCTTCGTGCGTCGGGCCAAGGCAAAATTCTCGATTATGACGGTCTTTCAAGCGGAAAAGTTCTGCACCATAGATATCCCAACGTCCGCTCTCTTTCCATAATTCCGCGGGTTGTATAACCGGCATGAGGATTTCTTGCCCACCTTTGGCATCCATTTCTTGTCGTACAATGTTTTCTATTTTCTTCAAAACTCTTAATCCCAAGGGCAAATAAGTATATACTCCGGCGGCTGATTTACGTATCAAACCCGCCCGCACCATTAGTTGATGGCTAACAATCTCTGCTTCCGCTGGAACTTCTCGAAGTGTAGGATTTAATAGTTGGCTGACGCGCATAAAGTCCATTCCTTTCTTATTACCATAGAGTTGTATCTTAGTAAAGGAAATATAAATTACCTTTACTTATGAATTCGGACATACTCTTCAATTTCGTGGAGCAGAGCCGGCAACAATTCGTCCTCGGGAAGGCGGGCGACAATCTCCCCCTTCCGAAACAAAAGCCCCATCCCTTTTCCACCGGCAATTCCAAAATCAGCTTCACGGGCTTCTCCAGGCCCATTGACCACGCAGCCCATAACTGCAACTTTTAGGGGCTTGTCCAAAGGGGGAAGCTGAGATAGTCGTTCATCTACTTTTTCTGCCAAATCAGCTAAGTCAACCTGTGTCCGACCACAAGTTGGACAACTGACCAAGTCCACGCTCCGCTGCCTTAGTCCGAGAACACGCAAAATTTCTAGAGCTACCGGAATTTCTCGAACCGGATCCCCGGTAAGCGACACTCTAATCGTATCTCCAATTCCTTCCGAAAGCAATGCTCCAATCCCTATCGCTGACTTTACTAACCCCGAGCGTACCGTCCCTGCCTCTGTGACTCCCAAATGCAACGGATAGTCCACAATGGCCGACATCCGGCGATAAGCTTCGAGCATCAAGGGAACCGTCGAGGCTTTCAGGGAAACCTTTATCTTATCATATCCCTCATCTTCTAATAACCGGATGTGGCTTAAGGCACTTTCGACCATCCCCTGTGCGGTAGGTCCCCCATACTTTTCAAGGAGTTCCTTCTCCAGTGACCCAGCGTTAACACCGATGCGGATTGGGATTTGACGTTCTTTTACTGCACGAATAACCTCTTGCACTTTCCAGCGAGCCCCGATATTCCCGGGGTTTAACCTCAAACCATGAATTCCTTGTTCGATAGCCGAAAGGGCTAAACGATAATCAAAATGAATATCCGCTATGACCGGAAGCGGACTGGACGCAGCAATCTCTTTCAATGCTCCTGCAGCCTCTTGGTCCAAGACTGCCAGCCGCACAATCTCACACCCTGCCACAGCCAAGGCCTGAATCTGAGCCAATGTTTTGCCAACATCTCGAGTGTCCGTATTGGTCATTGACTGTACTACAATCGCCGATCCGCCACCGATCGTCACGGACCCAACCTGAACAGGTTGGGTCTTCCTTCTTTCTATCATACCCGCCTCCTGCGCTCCCCGTGTATCATCCCGCTTTGACAAACAAACGAACGACATCTTTATAAGTAACGGCAACCATTAAAGCCATCAGTAGGACAAAACCCACCAAGTGGATCATGTTTTCTTTTTCTGGGTTAAGCGGTTTTCCCCTCAATCCTTCGATTAAGAGAAGCACAATCCGACTCCCATCCAAGGCTGGAATAGGAAATAAATTAATGAGTCCCAATTGAATGCTTAAAACTCCTGTTAAGCTCAAGAGATTAGCCAAACCCTGGTGGGCACCTTCCCCAATGACCTGAGCTATCATAACGGGCCCACCTACTTCGGCTGGGATCTTGCCCGTTATCATTTGCGTCAGAGTTACTACAATATATTTTGTAAAATCTAACGTTCGTTCCAGTCCAAAACGGGTCGACTGAAGAATGGAGGCATGCATATAGTTGACCTCTGGCGCAATCCCGATCATCCCATACCCTGTTTGGGCGTCTTTTTCGGTTTTCAGAGACAATTTTTGCTGCTTTCCGTTGGCCTTTTCAATCGTTATGCTTAACACCTGATCTGGTTTGGAATGAATGATTTCAGTTAAACGATTCCAATCCAACGTTGGTTCCTGGTTCACAGCTAGGATTTTATCTCCCGGTTGTATTCCTGAAATAGCAGCAGGTTTCCCCTGAACTAAGGAGCCAATTTGATTACTAGTTCCTTGAGTTGGAATCCCTAGATAGGCGAAAACGCCGACAAACAAGATTATCGCCAAAACAAAGTTCATGATGGGTCCAGCAGCAATCACAGCGATGCGCTGCCAAATCGGCTTGTTCATAAAACTTTTTACATCATTGAGGGGAGCAATCACAGACTGACCGTTTTCATCGATTTCAGCATCCATGCCATGAAGTTTGACGAATCCACCTAATGGGATGATTCGTAGGGCGTAAAGCGTCTCTTTGCCTTGATAACCCACGATTTTCGGTCCAAAACCAAAGCTGAACTCAATCACCTTAACCCCAATCCATTTTGCTACCATATAGTGTCCAAGTTCATGAATCATGACCATGCTTCCAAAGACAAAAATAATGGCGAGTGTTGTTAACACTTTAACCCCCCCTTTTTCGCGGACGTGGTTCGAACTACGATATCAGTTCTGTGGCTCGACGACGTGCCCAGCTGTCCGCATCGAGTATGCTGTCCAAATCCATGTTATCTAACACCTGATGTTCTAAGCAGACCTTTTCGACTATGTCATGGATTCCTAGATAAGTGACCTTCTTTTGTAGGAATGCCGAAACAGCAATTTCGTTGGCTGCGTTCATCACAGCTGGAAGGGTCCCTCCGCGTCGTCCTACGCTATAGGCCATTTTCAGGGCTGGAAAAGCCTCCATATCCGGTTCATGGAACGATAATGTTTTTCCACGCAGGTCAAGTCGTTCAAAAGAGTTCCTCCAACGAGTCGGATAACTCAATGCATACTGAATGGGCAACTTCATATCCGCCCTACCTAACTGAGCGAGTATTGAGCCATCTCGATATTCCACCATGGAGTGGACCACGCTTTGCGGATGAATGAGGACCTCAATTGCATCGTAATCCATGTTAAACAGATAATGTGCCTCGATCACTTCCAATCCCTTGTTCATCATCGTTGCGGAGTCGATCGTGATTTTGGCCCCCATATCCCAGTTTGGATGGCACAGGGCCTTTTCTAGAGTGACCGTAGCTAGTTCTTCTCTTGTCCAGCCGAAAAAGGGCCCTCCCGAAGCCGTTAAAATAATCTTTTCAATCGTGTCCGGATTTTCCTCCAGGCACTGGAAAATGGCAGAATGCTCGCTGTCTACCGGCAAGATTGGGCACTTCATCTTCCGAGCCGTAGACATAACTAGGTCTCCGCCAGCAACCAACGTTTCTTTATTGGCGAGGGCAATGCCTTTACCGGCTTCAATAGCGGCCAGTGTGGGTTCTAAGCCAATCCGCCCTGAAAGCGCTGTGACCACCGTATCCACTTGAGGAGCAATAACAGAGTTAATGATACCGTCCATGCCTTGGTCAACCTTAATCGGCAAATCTCTCAACCGACCACGAAGTTCAAGAGCAGAATCCTCATCCATCATTACAACAACGGCAGGCCGAAAAAGTCGCGCCTGTTTTTCCATGAGATCAACACTTTTTGCTGCGACTAAGGCATGGATTTTAAGATCCCCTTCGATATGACGAACCACATCTAAGGTTTGTCGCCCAATCGAACCCGTCGAACCTAACACAGTCAGCGTTGTCACGCAAATCATCTCTTCCCATTATAAGATTATTCTTATCAAATTTACGTAAAGCTAATCAAGATTCAATCTATTAATCTCTAGGCCCGAAAATACCTACTTTACGTAAAGCTTCATAACAAATAACTAACCCCGGTCCCACTATAAGGCCAACCCCTCCCAATAATTGAAGCCCTACATACATTGAAACAAGCGTTGGAAGTGGGTGTAAACCGATTCCTTTAGCCATAATTTTAGGCTCAAGAAACTGCCGTACCACAACTGTAATGACCCACATGATGAATAGCTTTAATCCTTCTCCAAAGGATCCCAAGATAAATAAGCCAACAATCCAAGGTAGAAACAGAATGCCCGTCCCTACGATGGGTACCAAATCCAGAAATCCAGCAAGTACGCCAAGTGTAACGGCATAACGGTTTCCGATAAGCAACAAACCGAAAATAGTTGAAAAGGCAGTGACAGAAACCAAAATGGCTTGTGCCCGCAAATATCCTACAACGGCCGCTCCCAAATCTTCACTGATCGCTTGAGCACTGAGATGCCAACGGCGTGGAAATAGGCTTGAAATAAAGCGCTTAACATTTGGATAACTTGAACTCATCAGCAATGTCGCAACAGTAGACACGACCACCACTATGAATACACGGGGCAACGACGTTAGAAAACCAAGCAAAAAGACACTCCCAGATTTAGCCCAATCTTGAAGAGTGCGCGCTAAGCTTTCCGTCGAAGAAAACAGAGTGCTTTGGATCTGTGGATTCACCTTCACGAATCGTTCAACAGAGTCGACTTGTCTAGTCACAAGGTCCACAAGGTATCCATAATTCGGCAAAGTAATCGCTAGCTCGGATAATTCGGTATAAAGCCGGGCTACAATTAAAAAGATAAACAGGCTGAGAACGGCAATCGACAGCAGGAGGGTAAGTACAGCCGCGTATGGCCGACGTATCCGTACTGACCGCATCAGTCGCACAACGAGCGGTTCGAGTAAAAAGGCCAGGATAAGTGCAATAAAAAACGGAAAGAAGGCACTAAACGTTTTGCTAATGACTTCCCCAAAT
>JAJYAS010000326.1 GCA_021779415.1 Bacillota bacterium | reverse complement strand
GCGGATTTTTTTACTTTTCTATGGTTTTTTTTAATTTCAGTAGAGCTTTGCGTTTTCTATCGTTGATTGTTTTTTGTGGTATTCCTGTTTCTGCCGATAATTGACGCTCACTCTTACCTTTGAAAAACAGTTCATTAATCAGCATTCGCTCGTTTTCTTCTAAAAGAGTAAGGCACCGTAACATCTTGGCAATCATTTCTTTCATGATGATCCTGTCCTCTATGGATTCCTGCGCAGATACAAGCAAATATTCCACTTGAATACCCTTTTCATTGCAGGCTTCAAAGGATATATTGTTTGTTTCTGCCAGTTCATCAAGATACTTCTCCCTATCTCTGCAGTGGTAGTAAGCCATATAGACTTCTTTACTCACAGCAATCCGTTTCTTTTGAACGACTAACGTGTATTTACGCTCGTGTTCTTCCATGAGCTTGTCCTCCATTTTTAGATTTTTTAATCTGAAAAATGAAGAACAAGCGGAGGA
Organism: Bacillota bacterium; assembly: GCA_021779415.1. The sequence goes on along the minus strand of JAJYAS010000326.1, from coordinate 4,494 downwards.
GAACGGCACCCGATTGAATTTCCTAAGAAAGCAGAAAGGCCAAGCTTATGGTCGTTTTCCCCTAAAAATTTTCTTATTTTCTCATAGGCACTATGCTTGCAGCAGTTGATGTTTCTGCTCTTGACAACGAGCTTGTCCACTATTTCTGAATCCTTCAGGTCCAAACATAAGGACATAGGGATGATGTCGTGCTTGACCTCATTCCAGGTATTTAACACCAGGAATAAAAGTCTGTTCCTGACAAGGACATTGAATTTCGGGACCTTCAGCTGTTTATATTTAAAATTCGGTCCGTAAAGGTAAAGCTTTCCGAGGTTTCGCTCGTTAAACTGTGAAAATAAGATTTCATTTTTTAGCTTGTATCGGTTGCCCTTTAACCAGTTTCTTAATTCATTTTTATAGATTTTTTTGGTGAAAGAAGAATGTTTTAGACATACCAGAAGTCGAAAACAGGAAGTTTCTGTCAATGACAAAACCGCAATTTGTTTGTTACAAATTGCGGTTTTACGGTCTGTTTGAGGCATATTGAATTGTGGATATGTTGAGCGTTGCGCACCATTCCATGCGGGTGGAACGTAATCTGGATCGAAGAAGCCAGCCTCGGCATAGATATCCTTATACCGCAGTACTTCAGCTATTTTAACCTTTCTATTTTTAATAAAGTTACATTTTTCATTTATCAGCACCTCGCTTACTTAAAATGAAAAACAAAAATCTTGATAATGACATCATCCATATCGCGGTCATATTTTGTCGAAATGCGACCGTATCCATGTTGTTCTCACATTATTAATTAAATTCCATAAATGAAGAGAGGACACGGTAGCTATATGCCTTATATGTAATTTCTGCGCACAAGGTCGGCATCTTGCCTCCGGCTTCCTTCATAGTCCACATCACCCCCTTACCTTTACCTAGCAACTGGTGCTAGCAGTCATCGTAGTGGACTTTCAGCACTAAAGTCACGAATGCCGTGCTCAAAAGACAAAAAAACCTGCCGCTAAAAGGGCAGGTTTAGACACGTAGTCTCTGCGGTAGCCAGGCTATCATAGTGCTGGTAAGCACCTTAGACCCTATGGCTTTGCGTCCCTATCTTTTGACAGGTTTGCCCTTAGCGCTGATAATTCAATTGTTATTTACAACAACACAACAATTATTTGTGTTGAGTGAAACACCGAAGGAATCTTTTATCCATAATATATAAGGTCCTACTGAATTGTGTCTAAATTGTGTGGGGGACGTACCCCTGCACAATTTGGACGGGACGGAGAAATTGTGATCGAGCATTAAGGTACTATTACTTGCAAAACGAATCTTCGCTGTAATAGCTGTTGTACAAACACTTTGAGCGGTTAAATCGATATCGGTAATACGGTAAAAAGATCAATAGTATATATAAAAAACAGCCCTTGTTTGGATAATAACAAACATGGGCTGTTTTTTACACAACCTGAGTTCTCCTTTCCAAACATGCGGGGGCACGGTTGTTTCCTTCCGTACCCGAAACGGCCAAATTACCATTTTCTTTCGAGTTTAGGTAAAGAGGCTCGGAGAGTATAATATTTATTTTTATGATGTACAGATATGGAATAGTTTTATCGTAATTAACAGCAACCCGCAGGAACTCGTTCTGATTGAAATCTTGCCTGCAAGTTGTCGTAATCCTGACGGACAAAGTCGATAGTCATATTGGCAACCGTACGGTAAAAAGCCGTGCTGGCCTTTTCATGCACGTCGCGGCAGAAGTTGGGAAGCCATATAAGCATATGTTTGGCCAAAAAGCTGCAGCGCAGGTGGGCATAATGCTCAGCCAGGACCCGAATGCCGGACAAGTCAGCCTTCACCTCTTCCATAGCCAATTTGGCTGCAAAGATCAACTCATTGCCGATATGATCAGGAGCCTCCCCGCTGTCAGGCACAAAATCGGGACAAGCGTTCTTATAAAAGGAAACTATCTCATAAGATGATTTACTGGTGTATTGTTTCATTGATATATGGTGGTCCCGGTAGTATGTCTCACATGGTAGCAGGCCGGGAATCACAATTATTGGTTGTCGAAAAAGACGAATATAATCTTCTTTAATCTTGCGGCGGAACTGTGTATGTGCCAGCCAGTCTGTATGGCAAAGCTCAACCTGTTTGTAAAGTTCGGATCCTTTTAAGCTCTTGTGCAGGAACTCCATATTTTTTTCTAACAAAGCCGTCATTGGGACAAACTTAGGCTCTTTTAAATAACATATAGCTAGAAAACAATAGATTTCCTCTAAATAGTTGCGGTATTCGGAAGTTTTCATTTCAGTCATATGCTTGCCTCCTACAAATACAGTAAGGATGCGTCAATTATCCAATGATAATTCTACTCTAAAGTACAGGTAAATAATATCAGGAAAGAACCTAGTTTAATGTAAGATTTTTACCTGTCTTTGATTAGTAGAATTTATCTAGAATGCTCTCTGAATCGCTTCTCCCAAGGTCATACAACGAGCAGTCTGTAGCCCTTGCCCGAGATTCATCTGGGGACAGTCTGGAAATCACACACTGTTCGTTGTTGTGGGCTGTTCACAATTGATTTAAACACTTATGCTTCCGATTGATCCAAGGAGGAGTCATTTCGTCGGAACGGTCGATATTGCGGAACTTAAATTAGCCAGCCAGTCCGTGTTGTAAAGTTAAAACTGATCTACTCCTAAATCCAGCTTCTAAGTTGTTGCACTATGAATCTCACGCCGACGTATAACGAAATATCCTAGCCATATGCTTACTTCGTACAACAAGTACATCTGGGCCGCCATGAGTCCCTGCGTAAGCAAATCAGGCGTTGGTGCCACAATCACGCTCAAATTATAATGTTAAAAAGTGCCCACCGTCTTTTTCGGGCAGCAAACAACCAGCACAATACTATGCTGATTGCGATTATGTAAGCGGAGACAACCAAAACCTTGCGCAGAGCCGTTAAATGTTCGATTAACGGCATAGTGCCGTCTCCGTCCCGCATTTTTACGGACCTTCCTATTGATCTTAAAATTTTTTACCACCTATCTGGGACATCAGGTGCATCCCTTGATACCTCTGCCTTAGCACATCAATGGTGCAGGGTTACTGTCCTGCACCATTGCCACTATATATTTAAGAAGGATGGAAACTTGTCGTTAAACTATTTTGACTTACATTCTAACGGTCTGCACCGATTTAGATAGTACGGGCAACCCGTGGTAATTCCTCTGGTCCAAATAGGATAAGAGCAATAGCCATTAAAAAAATAAGTTCGCTAAAACCCATAATCATAACCCTCCGTAACCAAGAAGTGTCCTTTTTCCGGATGATAAGGTAGCCCATCCGATTGTAGTCAGGTTACTTTTCGGGCACTTCCTCTTTCGGTTCAGTTGTTTTTACTTCTGTAGCCTGTTTAAACTCTGCGATCCCTCTGCCTAAAGACTTCCCGATGTCTGGCAGCTTTCCAGGACCAAAAATTACTAAAGCAATAACCAAAACGATTCCCAGTTCTGGGGCGTTAAATAAACCGAAAGTAGTTAACATCTAAGTTTTCCTCCTGTCTTAGATCATTTAAACATTGCGTTACTTCCCAACGAGAATAAAGTGCCAAAAACTTTTGGTCGTGCAGAATATGAACGATTAGAGGTATTCCCTGTTACTCCATCTGTTGAATAACGGAGAGAAGGAGTTCGCCCAGCTGCAAAAAAAACCGAACCCTGGTCGATTCACGCAGCACCGTCACCATTCTTGTTATCCAGGGTAACATAAACCGGTGTGAAAATTCCGACCTGGCCGACAGAAATTGTTCGCACTCGCGAGCGTCCGCCATAGCGGCGGACGCTATGAAATAGCCAAGCAAGCCCAGTTCATAGGCTAAATGATCTGCGGGAATATTGGCACCAAGCTCCATCCCATACTGACGGTAAAACTGCCTGGTAGCCACAGTCAACGGTCCCATCAGTTTCCCCCCGTCCACATAATAGCTGCCAAAGAGGACAACAGGGAATCGGCCCGGACCTTCAAATAAGCGCATCCATTCTGCAGCCAAAACTTCCTTTGTCTCCTCCTGGGCCGCCTGAGCTAACTTCTGCAATGCTGCGTCATGTTCAGCTTGTTTATTTAACCGCCCAAGCAGTGCTTCATCCGGTGCGGACGCAAACAGATCCCTTAAAAGATGCAACCGTGCCAGGTCTTCGCCGGCCATAGTGTCTGCATAGGCTATTGCCTGAACCATAATCTCTTTACCCCTTTCGCTTGTGATCGCTTCAACCAACTTTTCCGGTCTTAGAAATTCCCTCGTTCCCGATGATACCCTCATGCCGCTTTGGCGGCTCCATCAGAGGATGAAAATGACGCATTCGGCCATTAGCTAAATCTTCAGCAATGGCCGAATGGCAAAATGCAGTATCTTTAGCCGTTCAGTTTTCGTTTGAGTGTCGGTGGTTTCGGCACTACTATCCACCGGACAGTAGCGTGGTGGACAATATTGGTCGAAGGCAA
>JAJYAS010000325.1 GCA_021779415.1 Bacillota bacterium | reverse complement strand
CGGAGGACTTTACAACAACAACCACAGCAGTTGCAGATGTACGTTGGTTTATTCAACACGTTATCACACAAGTGAACTAAACCTAGTTCCTGGGTCTGGTCAAGCACTCTCAGCAACTCATCTACTGTTGCCGGTTTGCCCAAACCTTTGCGCACTATCCAATCAGCCGCTCCACCAAGGGACATGCATACTTCTAATGGTGCGTCGCAAGCTTTACCAAGATGAGAGGCTTCATGACGACAGGCACACATGGTAATTGCCCCACCACCGGATTCTCTGATGATCTTCGACGCCCTCTCATGGTCTAAAACTTCTGTTTCTACTGCCAATGGTATGATACTTTCATAAATTAGGGTTCTCATTACCTTCGTATCTATGCCGGCAATTTCCTTCATAACCCCAGCGCTATGAAAGTAGGTTTCAAACAACTCCGCCAACTCTTTAAGGTTAACGTTATCTCCTGTCCGCATAAAAGTATACTCAAAGAATCCAACTAACATCGGGGTCAAAATGTAATAGAAAGTATCCTTACGAGGAATGTCTAACACCAAACCCTTTTCAGACATTCCATCTAGGATTAGTTTCAATTCCTCTTCCTCAATGCCTGTGATGTTCGCGATTTTGTCCAAGGACATAGGAATTGAAGAAAATTTACTCCCCACTATGGCTTCGCTTTCCGTATAAAGACGATGAAGAATAGCCATGAGGTCTTCGTTGATTGGCGCACCTTCTGGTGTCTTGCTCAGGCGTTCAGCCAGTGCCTGATATATCTCTTCTTTGGCATTTATGATATGTCCCAAACTCTATCCCCCCTTTTCGTGATTTGATGCACGATATTCGAAGTAAATCTAGAACTTGATCCCTTCCGCGTAGGCTTCGTGGATGGCATCGAGAACTTTACGAGGTTTTGCTGCATCCCCGATGATACTTAATAACTCAACCTTACCTTGCAGGGTAGCGTAGAGTTCATTTTGGGAACAGGAACCTACTGCTAAAATGACAGTATCTGCCGGTAAAACTTGTTGCTCTCCGGCCTTCTCTACCAGTACTCCTTCCGAACGGATTTCGAGTACTTTGTTTTCGTCCAGACAGTTAACCTTGTAACGTTTCAAATCTGCCAACATGGACCAGCGTGTACTGGGGCCGATATCCCTTCCAATTCCTTTGGCCATCTCTAAAACTGTGATTTTTTTACTTCCCTGGGTAGCTAAACGATAGAGTTCTTTGTCTGTTTCTGCGTGTTGCACCATGAGGAAGCGCAAGGTTTCATTATCAATTGTACCAGATTCCGCTAGCAGGAGCGCAGTATCAACCCCGACGGCTCCACCTCCAACGATTACGACGTTTTGCCCCGTTTTTTTGCGGCCCAACAAAACATCCCAAGCTTGCAGGACCTCGGTTCCTTCTTCGATTTTGATAGGAGGAGTAATAGGACGAGCGCCGGTGGCAATAACTACCCTATTAAATTCTCCTCTTTGTACGGCAGCCAAAATGTTCTCTGGAGTGGCTTTGACATTATATTGAATCGATACTCCCAGTTCCAGACAGGCATTAGCTAAGTAGGTCCCAAGGTTCAAGAAATCCTTACGTCCTGGAGGGGCTGCTGCAAGGGCCAATTGTCCCCCTGTCTTGTCACTTTCTTCCCAAATCGTGACCTTATGTCCTCTTAGCGTTGCTACCCGCGCAAGCTCCATCCCAGCAGCACCAGCACCAATTACTAGAATCTGTTGAGTTTTCTCAGATTTGCTGATGGGCCCCAATTCAGCTTCCCGACCAGCCTCAGCATTAACCAAACAACTCGTTGGTTTCATACGAAACACGTAGTCTAAGCATCCTTGATTACATCCGATACAAGGACGAACTTTTTCAGAGTGACCACTCATGGCTTTTTTGGGCAGTTCTGGATCAGCTAAGAGTGGGCGGGCCATGCCGATAAAGTCTGCCTTACCCTCTTCAAGAATCTCCTCTGCCAATTCAGGAGAATTAATCCGATTGCATGCAATCACTGGAATAGAAACAGCCTGTTTGATTCCCAAGGCTAAGTAAGCATAGGCTCCCCTTGGTACATTCATGGTTAGTTGAGGAACTGGAGTTTCATGCCAACCGCCAGTTACATTGATGGCGTTTACCCCTGCCTTTTCTAAGGCTTGACAGAAGGCTCGAGACTCTGTATTCGTGTGACTGCCAGGCATAAAATCGTTCCCGGCAACCCGAACAATGATGGGATAATTAGGGCCTACTGCACCGCGCACTGCCTCTACTACCTCAAGGCCAAACGTCATCCGTGCCTGAAGGTCTCCACCATAACGGTCTGTCCGTTGATTAGTAAGCGGTGAAAGGAACTGAGAAATAAGGTATCCGGCGCTGGCCAAGATCTCAACCCCATCAAACCCTGCTGTTTGGGCTCTTTTTGCTGCGCTGACAAATGATGCGATTATTTCAACTATTTTTTCCTCTGTCAATTCCACCGGGATCTGACCAGTTAGTCTAGACGCGATTGGAGACGGAGCAACTGAGGGCTGACCCGTCAAAGCGGAATGAGCATACCTCCCCGCTTGATAAAGCTGGGGCACGATTTTAGCACCTTCTGAATGGACCGCATCCACCAGTTGACGCAACCCCGGAATTTGGCTATCATCATCAAGTTGAGTCATGCCATATGCATTTCCAATCCGATCGATTCCACACCCACCGACTATGATAAGGCCAACCCCACCGCGAGCCCGAGCTCGATAAAATTCAATGAGTTGGTCGTTAACTACTCCTTTAGGACTGTAACCTAAATGCATAGGAGTCATTACCAGACGGTTGCGAAGCTGAAGTGTACCAATTTGAGCGGGAGAAAAAAGAATTGACATGATAAAACCCTCCTTAAGTGTTTTACTTTATCCTTTAATTCATTAAGTAATCTGGAATGCAGCTAACCGAAATGGAGCCACAAACGCCATATAGAATGAATATTCAATTAGTTCTACCTAAAAAAACTTATTACCTTCCACACCACCGTCCCCAACTTGCACGCTCCAATCACTCTTGAAATAATTCTTCAAGAACTCTTTCAAACGTAGCAAATTCCTCATCTGAAAAATGTTCTTTGATTTCTTGGTTTAGTTTTTCTGCAAGGCGTGTTATTTCAGCAATATTATCTTTGCCCTTTTCCTTTAAGAAAACTAAAAGTGAGCGCCTGTCTTCGGGGTCGGCCCTCCTCTCTACTAACTCAAGACGTTCCATACGATCTAGGATAGAGGTAAGGGTAGATCCATCCATCTCTAAACTTTTAGCAAGGTCTTTAAACTTCACTCCGTCTTTTTCCCAAACCATACTCAAAACGTAGAATTGGGATGGAGTAATTCCGTAATGAGAAAAATAGCTATCGTAATATCGGTTGACCTTTCTCATCACTCGACTGAGTTTATAACAGACATACTTTGAAGGTCCACTACTATTTCCGTTGTTCGTTTCGTCCATTAAAGCACCTCTTCAATATTTGTTTGTATTAAAATTAATTGTATACAAACAATTATAGCTGAAGTATATCGCAGTTTTCCCTTAATGACAACCTCATAAATGAGGGAATTTTAATAATCTTTGATTTATAGATGACTTTCCGCATCTATATCCCCCTTCAAGGATACTTTTCCTAAGTTCTACGTCAACTATCGTAACACAGGGGGGAATCATAAACCGGGCACGATTAACTAAAGTCGTGCCCGGTTTCCATTATGCATCTTTTCTATTATCTTACAATTCCACGATTAACAAAGTCTTGTTTGAGGACCTCTAATCTCTTCGTACCATCTAGACGTTTCTGTCTCATTTCCTCTTGAATAGCTTTAGTTTCATCAATTCCTTTGACGATCGTCTGCCATGATTTTTCTAAGGTCTCAATACTTACGGAACTCCCTGAGGCAAGTCTAGCAACCATTTTCGATTGCAGTGCTGTATTTTCAGCATTTCTCAGCAAAAGTTCATTCGTCTTCTCATCTAGCGCACTCATTGCTTTTGCTTGGACCGATTGACGCTTTAACATAATTGCTTGTACCAAACATTGTTTGAAAATAGGCATTGTTATTACAAAGGCAGAATTAATTTTGCGTACCAAGTTGTAATTTCCATATTCAATTGATTTAATGGTCGGCATACTTTGGATTGCAACATTCTCTGCAAGCTGCAAATCATAAATTCGTTGTTCCATAATGTCTTGTACCTGCAATAAATTATTGACATTCATCTGGTCGAGTCTGTTAGCTGTCTGGTTGGCTTTGGCTTGAGCAGTAGGGATTATATTGTTTTTAAGTTCCGCTAGTACAACTTGCCCAGCGTAGATGTACTGCCCTAGCTGCTCGTAGTATTCCGTATTTTTAATAAACATATCTTCCAAGTGCTTATTAGCGACATTAATCTCTGCTTCATACTTCTTTAGTGTGACAAAAACTTTATCGACTTCATCTCCCATAGAATTGTATTTATGAAACAGTGCATCGACCGAATTTTTCGCTTTAGAAAAAATCTTTCCCAGAAAGCCAGGGGGCTTATCCTCAAAATCCTTAATATCAAACTTGTCCATGATTTTATTGAGCTGAATTAAAAGTTCTCCCGAATCCTCAACCTTCGTCGATTGCATAGAATGTAGGATAGCATCGGAAAAACGCGAAACCTCTTCAGCTGTGTTCTTGCCGAATGTCATTATAGAACTTACATCTTCAACGTTAATCTGCCGCACAATGCTACGAACCTCGGGGCTCTCTTGCACCTTTGTCATAATTTCATTTTTCTTCTGTTCTAGGTCAAATTCCGGGATAGGTGCCGGAACTAAACTTTTGTCCTCAGTTAATGTAGTTGTAAAACCTTGAATTTCCAATTTATATCCTCCTTATTTTTGCAAATAGTTTCTAATCGGTGTCGTAGCCGACGTCTCTCTGTCCCTCTCAGTGAAGATTAAAGAAGCGAGATAAAATTCCAGGTTTATGAACTGACGTCATG
>JAJYAS010000324.1 GCA_021779415.1 Bacillota bacterium | reverse complement strand
TTCCTTTGGTACTGTTCCGAATACCAAATCCGCCACTGCACTTGGTCCCCATAATAATCCATCGGCAGTACTGGAATTTTGGGCGCCATTGCAAACGAGTTGAACAATAATATTTGTATCATGCTGATGAACTAGGTCAGTTAGTTTTTGATATTCACTAATAAATGAATCGTTGTAAATTCCCATTTGTCCTGGAACTAACTTTTCTACATCCGTCACATTGGTTAGTCCGGTTATAATGGTACCAACCCCTCCTTTAGCTAGATTTCCATAAACATGTAGTAGTTTTTCTGTTACGTGTCCTTGTTTATCTGCCGCCCCATCATAGGTTGCCGAACGGACAAATCTGTTTTTTAGCTCCATTCCTGATAATTGTGTTTGGTCAAATAATGTTTTCATTAAACTCGCTCCTCAAAATTAATTTTTATCCAATCGTAAGACTCCCACTTCTTATAAGTGGGAGTAGGTTCCCGTACTTTGCTTCGGTGGGGATAGACTCCCCTACCGAAGTCTCGATATTCAACTTTAGTTGAACGAGTTCGCTATATTTTTAAAAAGTATAAATGTATTTTTAGGGTCATCACATCTAATAATCACATCCTTATTTCTCTTGATCCCAAGACATGTTTCTTTGAAAGTTGATTGAGCATTTATCCTGTAAATGCTATGACTTGCTTACCGGAACCTTACCATAATAGCATTTAAGCGGTGACTTTTCACAACCGATGATACAGAAATTACATTGTATACATTTTGTTTGTGTCTGTTTTTTTGTTTTAAATTTATTGACTATATCTGGTTCGATGATAAATGGCCTACACATAGAAACTGCAACAAACTTATCATTATTAATTATGTCTTCTATTTCTTCTAATTTTGTTATTCCTCCGACTAGAATCACCGGAATATTTACAGCTTTCTTGATTGCCATGGCTGCTTCTAAGTTATATAAGTTTTTCGGCTGAGGTTGTGGTACCGCTTTATTTGCGATGACACCAACAAATTTTTTCGCAAATTCTGGCATCTTATTTAACTTTTCGTTTTGTGCTACTATCATTCTCCATGGCACCTGTCCACGAATTGTCGCCATCCCCGCTTTTAATGTTCCATTTGAAACTTCAATCCCGTCACATCCAACCTGCTCTAAAAGTTTTGCAATTTTTACAGACTCTTCAATTGTCATGCCATTTTTTAAAGGTTCATATCCATTTACTTTTACGATTAGTGGATAATCCCCGACTTCCTTCCTGGCCTTTTCAAAAATCATTTTAACAATCCTAAATCTGTTTTCTGTACTACCGCCCCATTCATCGTTTCTCCTATTCATTCTTGGCGATACGAATTCTGAAAGTAAATATCCATGTGACATATGAATTTGTACACCATCAAAACCTGCTTCTTTTGCGTTTTTTATTCCTTGAACAAACTCTTCTATTACTTCTAAAATTTCGGCTTTAGTCATTTCTCTTGCTTTATAGTCCGATATTTTAGAAGGTGCAACAATCGGCATATGGGCACTTTCTTCTTTTGACTGACCTCCACAATGATTAAGTTGGGCAATAACTGGAGTTCCCAGTTCGTGCATTCTATTCATTAATTTTTTTAAGACCTCAATATTTCCAGCTTCATTAAGCATAACCATATTACTTGAAGCCTTTCCTTGCTGACCCACTCCAATAAAGCCAGTAATAATTCCACCAACCCCGCCTTTCGCTAATGCTTCGTACTTTTTAAGTAACTGATCACTAGGCTTGCCTTTTTCATCAGCGATTCCTTCAAATGTTGCCGATCTAATTATTCGGTTAGGAAATGTTATTCCTGCCAATTCAAAGGGCTCAAATACCTTATTTCCTTTTGTTTGGTCAAATAATGTTTTCATTAAACTCGCTCCTTTAAATATTTTTATTTTTGAGAACGTTCATTCTAATTTTTGTAAAAAAATTTCATTTTATTAATATTGCAACGGAAAAATTTGCTATACGATGTAACTTGTCTTTGCTAGCTGAGGTTCTTGCAAGTACCCGAATCCCAAGCAAAGTATTGTGTATGCTTTCTGCCAAAACTTCAGCATCATAATCACATGTAAATTCACCTGTTTGCTGTCCTTTGCGAATAAGATCCGCAAGAAGATGCTCTGTTTGCATAAATGCTTCTTCAGTCTTTTCGTCTACCTCCTTATCTCGGGGAGCCAGTTCAGTTGCTGAGTTTACAAATAGGCAACCCAATGGCCTATCTTCATTTCCTTCGATGACAAAGTCAAAGATAAACTGTAACGCTTGTTTTGCCGTTTCTGCGCGTGAAATTTCCGATTTTAGTCTTGAATTATAAATTCTCCGAATAAATCTATCGCTTTTAGAAATAATGTATGCTTATCACCGAAGGTATCATATAAACTTCTACGATGGATTCCCATGTGCTCTACCAGATCGCTCAAAGATGTCTTTTCATAGCCTTGTTTCCAAAATAATTCCATGGCTTTCTGGAGAACTACCCTTTCCTCAAATTCCTTGCTTCGTCCCATTACTTTCCCTCCTGGTAATAGTAATAATAACATTTCAAGAACGATCAGTAAAGAAAAAATTTTCATATCCCGACTCATAAACTATTGCTATATTTTGTGTAGGCTGTATCTTATAACCATACAGGTACTTTTGTGGTAAATGCGAGGGAAATTTAACCTAGGGGAATATTCACACTTCTGATAGTAGCGGTCGGTAATTATATCATCAATGGGGATTTCATTTAATACTTTACGTTCACTACGACGGTTCATTAACTTTTGAAGGTCGGATTTGGAGAATACACCGCTAACTTTACGTTGCGGAGAAGTGACATCATCCCAGAGATAGGAATACCCAACCGAGGAGCTTCTATCTCAGAATCCTTTTGCTCAATGAGACTATCTTTCTCTTTGATCTTGGCTTCATCGATAACTACTTTTACCTGAGGGATCTTGGTTTCATCAAAATGGCGTTCTTTGTAGTTCACGCCATAGCAATAATCTAACCACTGCACAAACTCAAACAACGAGGATAGAGACAGGAGGGCCTCAAATGAAGAACAAAATACCAGCTATTTTCCTTAAAGAAATACTGGTACTATTCGTTGAAATATTGGTCATTGTATCTCCCAGCTACTATGCCTTTAGCCTCCCTAACTATGGAGGAGAAGGGATTATACTCATGCTCTTGTTCATAATTTATCCTGTGCTTTCGATTTTCGTAGGAATATTAACCTTTAAGTTGAGAATGAGGGCATGGGTTAATGCCATGATAACCACTCTAGTATTCTTAGGGCTATTTTCGAGCTTAAACAATTATACTGCCTATAGTTATATTCCCTTCTATTTAATCCTCTATTTTATTGCCTTAACGGTAACAAAACTACATTCTAAGATTAACACTGTTAAGATATGAAGTTTGTGGAGAGTTAGCATATAATACTATGTTCTTTATGGAAAGACTGAATAGAGGTGAGACTGAAGTGGAAAAAACGATCTTCGCTTCTTCCGATGTTATCGGTTGAACAGGTATTGATGCTCTGGCTGGCACCACTGGCAGCTATGACTCATTCACCTATTTTTCTCGTATATAAAGTAGTTGCTTTCGCAGAAAAGGTTGACCACTTTATACGTCTTTCAAAAATTGATTTGTTCTTCCCATTTTATAGGCAAGTTTAATCATCCCTTCTTCTTCTTCGGTTATTTTTCGGGCATACATTTTTTCGAATTGCTGAAGAAGTTTATCGATGTCAATCACTCTTATTCGGTGTTTTGGTCTAAATGTCCTGTGGGAGGGGTCATAGGGTTTTGGTTGAATCGATGAATTATATACTTTTTTAAACACTTCAGCCGTATAAAAAGCATCATGAAGTGCATTGTGAAATGCATATGTTATTGGGATATGGAGTAACTCAACAGCATGTTGAAGACGTAATAAGTTTTTTTGAGAAAGGTTAAAATGCATGGAAACATAGGGTTGTAAGTTGATAACCCGTTTCGGTAAAAACCTGTGGCTTAATTGATGGTCTTCGACATTTCTGAACAGTTCTATTATATCAGACATGCCCCAAGTACAAAATATAGAATCGCTCTCATTGATAAACGTTGTAAACGCCTTATAAATCTCAGGAAAGGGTTCTTCTGTAAGAAGTTGCTCTGTGGTAATACCAGTCAATTCTGTGACAAATGGATTAATTCTTGTGTAGAAGGTTGGCTTTACGTAACGGTTAAAAGTTTCTACGGTGTTAAATTCCAAATCGAGTTTGATGGCACCAATTTGAATGATTTCAAAGGGATTGAGAGATCGTGTTTTATCAAAATTCTTTAGAGAAGAAATGTCTTGATTAAATTCTAAATCAAATATAATGAATGACATATTAGAACTCCTCGTAAGCCACCTAATTTCTTTTATTTTTGGCTGGATATAAGGATACTATCCGCACCTTATTAAAAGGTATAGCCCCATTTTTAGGATAACTCTCTCCTCTTCTTGATCCTCTGGTTCCTTAGCCTCGTTCTCTTCAACTTTGTGATCAAGTCGATTCGTATTCACGCACGTAGGTTCTTCATCAAGAGCACTTCGTTGCCCTTGGCGTTATAGATCACTTTGTCACAAAACATTCTCATCAAGAGAACACCACGTCCACCTTCCGCCTCCAGAAGTTCGTCAAACTCCTCTTCCTTCTTTTCTTTTTCATGTTGAAGATTAATTTCCTTAGTGTTAAAGCCTGGACCATCGTCCTGGACCCTTATTATCAGGGTACTACCCATCCGCCTCAATTTAACGCGAACTCGCCCACCAGCGTGGAAACCATTGTTCAAAGCTTCGTTAATGGCAACCTCCAACGTGGTCGCGCAGCTTGGCGCATTCCGTTCTAGGAATGCGCTAATACTGACCTGAGCACGTTCGATATCTCTATCATTTTTTATATCTAACACGTTTGTTTCCTTGTTTTCCTGGAGGATTTCAATGCAAACAACGGAAAAATC
>JAJYAS010000003.1 GCA_021779415.1 Bacillota bacterium | reverse complement strand
ATTAAAAATGAAAAGAACTGATGAGACTTTCCTTTAGCTTTTTGAGGAGATATTAATAAAACTACAGGATAGAGAGAAGGGATACAATAGTGCGTTTTTTAACGGCAGGGGAATCACATGGTCAGAAATTAGTGGGTATCATTGAAGGACTTCCGTCTGGAATGAGAATCTCCAAGGATATCATCGATGAAGCCTTAAGACAACGTCAACAGGGTCCTGGACGAGGTGGACGAATGGCCATTGAACAAGATGAGATTCAGCTTGTTTCTGGAGTTCGGGGTGGTGTAAGTACTGGGGCGCCCATTGCTTTGGAAATTCTAAATCGTGATTGGGAAAACTGGAAGAACGTCATGGCTTGGGGAGAAGAGGCTGATTTGGAAAGCCGAAAAGTAATGACTCCACGACCAGGACATGCGGATTTGACTGGAGCCCTTAAATACCATACAGACGTGCGAAATATTCTTGAGAGAGCAAGCGCTCGGGAGACGGCCATGCGGGTGGCCATCGGTAGTATTGCCAGACAAGGGTTGTCTGCTTTAGGAGTGGAGATCAAAGGGCATGTTCTTGCGGTTGGTGGAGTCCATGCGGAGTATACTGACGAAGATGCCTATTGGCAACGTGTAAAACAATCGGAATGGTCCGTCGGAGACCCTGTTGCGGAACAACTGATGGGAGAACGTCTCCTGGTCGCTCGGACTGAGGGCGAATCCTTGGGCGGACTTTTAGAGGTACAAGTTCATCATATCCCCGCAGGGCTAGGGTCTCATGTACAGTGGGATCGAAAATTAGACGGAAAATTGGCCCAAGCGGTGCTCTCCGTGCAGGCGATGAAAGGAATCTCCTTCGGCTTAGGGTTCGATATGGGGGATCGAATGGGCTCAAAGGTCCATGATCCGATCTATTATTCTCAAGGAGAGGGTTTTAAGAGACGAACCAACCATGCCGGAGGAATCGAAGGGGGAATGAGCAACGGGGAACCCATCGTCTTTCAGACGGTTATGAAACCGATTCCTACTCTGTATCAGCCTTTAGAAACGGTGCATTTGGAAACTAAAGAGGTGGTAAAGGCCAGTGTGGAACGCTCAGATGTCTGTGCTGTGCCCGCAGCCTTGGTTGTCTTAGAACACGTGGCGGCTTGGGTGATTGCTGAAGCGGTGCTTGAAAAATTCCCGGCGGACAGCTTTCTGGAATTACAAACCGCTTGGGAAGCTTATAAAGGAAACTTGCTTACGAGGGAGTTCTAGGAAGTTCTACCTCCATCGTAAGTTTAACTGAACGTCGATGCACTTTGCGCTATGAACGATATTCGAATCACAAATTTCGAACCTCGAACATCGAATATGAGAGGAAGGATCTCCATGCGAAACATCGTTCTCATTGGCTTTATGGGAACAGGCAAAAGCACAGTTGGTAAGCGCCTAGCCCAGTCGCTCGCTTGGGATTTTGTCGATACAGATTGCGAAATAGGGGAAGTAACTAGTATGAGTGTGACGGATATTTTTCGACGTCACGGGGAGACCCGTTTCCGTTCCGAAGAAAGGATTGTGGTCGCGAGGCTCAGTCAACAGGAGCAAATCGTGATTGCTACGGGCGGAGGGACTGTGTTAAACTCACACAACTGGGATGCTCTTGCCCAAAATGGGATTATTATCTGTCTTCACGCCTCGTTGGACGTTATTCTCAGTCGAATCGGGCATAAGAATGACCGCCCACTCCTCAAAGGTCCAAAAGAGGCGATTGAGAAATTATGGGCTGAACGTCAAGTGAGCTACGCCGGGGCTGATTTTACGGTGGATACTTCCCAAAAAAATATTGACGAAGTGGTGAGTGAGATTCTGGCACGACTTGGAAGGATGGAAAATAATGAGTTTAGCAGAGTGGCAAAAGATTGAAGTAAGAGCAGATCGATCATATCCGGTATTTTTGGGAGCACCTCTTCAGGAGTTAGGAGAGTACCTGCATTCCCAGATGCAGGATGTGGAGCAAATTCTGGTCATTACGCATCACTCAGTTGCAGACCTTTACTTTGATCGCCTCATGGAAGGGCTTAAAGACTATAAAGTGAATTTATTCAAAATTCCTGCCGGAGAGGAGGGCAAGTCGCTTGAACGTCTAAGTCAGCTGACGACGTCGGCCTTGCGCTACGGTGCGGATCGCAAAACCCTCGTGATTGCCCTTGGTGGGGGAGTAATTGGAGATTTGGCCGGCTTTTTTGCTAGTGTTTTTATGCGAGGGATTCGTTTGATTCAAGTTCCTACTACGCTGTTGGCGCAAGTCGACAGCAGTATTGGTGGGAAAGTGGCCGTAAACCATCCGGTGGGCAAGAATATCTTAGGTTCTTTTTATCCGCCACTAGCGGTTTGGACGGATTTCACAACCCTAGAAAGCTTGCCATGGGGAGAAGTGGAAAATGGTTTAGCAGAAAGCATTAAACATGCTATAATTGCCGATTCTGATCTGTTTGAGTTTTTCGAGACCCAGGAAGAACGTATTAAGCAACGTGATCCCTCGGTTTGGCGTGAAATGGTCACCCGATCTTCCGCGGTCAAGGTGAGGATTGTTTCTCAAGATGAGCGAGAACAGGGAGTGCGTGCCCTGCTGAATCTAGGACATAGCTTCGGACATGCCTTGGAGACAGAGATGAACTATCGCGGAGTGACTCATGGTCAGGGGGTTAGCATTGGCTTAGTAGCCGCTGCGTATCTGGCCCATGCCAAAGGGTTCATCACGTTAGACGAGGTTGATAGAATCAAACATCTCCTTAAAACCTTTGGCTTACCGACTGTGATTAAAGGACAAAACTCCCAAGCTTTGTTGCAAGGGATGAAAACGGATAAGAAAAACCAAGGGGGCCGTAAAATTTTAATTCTGCCCACAGGAATTGGACAAGCGGTAGTTTCTAAGGAGTGTACAGACCCTGAGATCTTAGCTGTGTGGGACATGGTAATTTCATCAGACGATGAAGTTAAGAGTTAAACGTTAAAAGTTGTGAGTTGTTGAAAATTGAAGGATGCAGTTAAGAGCGTTGGAAGCAAATTAGAAATCTGGCGAGGATCGAAGGATCTTTGTCAGATTTCTTGTTTTACTGGAGTAGAATTCTAGCCTTTAAACAAATAATATGCGGTTTAGTTAGAAGGATGACAATTGGTAGACTTTCCAAGAAAGATGTGTCGAGGGAGAAGGTTTTCCTTGAAAGGCAGAGAAATTAAAAGAGAATAAAAGATTATAGATCTGATTTTTGAGACATTACAGTGAACTCGTTCAACTAAAGATCAAAATGGCATTATTAAGGAGCAGAAGTGAAGCTGTGAAAAGAGAAAAGAGCGTTCCCTCCGGTTTTACGTTATGGGAGCTTCTGCTTGTCCTTTTTCTGATGGGAGTTCTCCTGACCTTGGTTACCCCTCATTTTGGTTCAGCTGCTCAACAGGTTAGAGTCCGTGTCAATCAGGCCAATGTGCGGAAGATTGAAGGAGCGGTACAACTTTACCGGATTGATGTCGGAACTTATCCAGCCAATCTTCTTGACTTAGTTCATTCCCCGCAAGGAGTGAGTGGATGGCGTGGGCCCTATCTGGAGGAGGTCCCTGTCAATCCCTTTGATTCTGAGCAGAGCTATCAAATCGATGCTTTGGGACAAGTGAAACAGTAAATGCTGAGGGGGTGAGACGTCTACGGAACAAACGAATGCTTCGCAGGGGTATGTACTGTTTGATGTGTTGCTTGCGCTCTTCCTTTTCTCATTAGGGTTTGCTGTTCTTTTTGGTTTGACGGAAAGCGCTGTTTCTGAAGCACGTCAAGCGTCAGCCCTTATGGAGGGGGCGAACCTTGCTCAGACAAAATTGGACCAGTTAGCAGTTCATACTTGGAGTGATAATATTGCTCGACAGGCCTGTATACCTGGTGGGATCGTCGAAGGAAGCGAGGGGAAGTTCCAGTGGCTCATTCGCTCTGACTGGGATGATATCCCACAACTTTTGCGAATCAGTGTCGAAGTGCGTTGGGTGGAACATGGAAAACCTTCTTCGTACAAAGTGGAGAGCCTTTATGCAGTTGAATAGAGTGGGCCATAACTCTGAGCGTGGGTTAACACTTTTAGAAGTCTTATTCGCTTTGCTAATCACGGGTATCGTTATGGTGACGACACTGCGCTTATTGACGGATCAGTGGCGGGGAGCGCGAGCCTTGAAAAATCATTTGGAAGCATACTATTCAGTCATGACGGCTGGCCAAATCATTTCAACAGAGATTCGTTCGGCACAAACCGTGGTATGGGTTCAAGACAGTAAAAAGTTGTTTATATTGCCACTAACGGCTGACGCCAATCCGGTGCCAACGCTCGATTCTTATTATAGTGATGATTTAGATCACGATGGCGTTAAGGATTTGTACTGGGTGCACTTAGGAACAAAAGAACCGTTGGCTAGTTATATCACCGAATGGGAATGTGTGGAGGTGGAACCTGGACTTTGGAATGTCTTCTTAGAAGCAAGTGTGGAAGGACAAAAAGTGGCATGGCAAAGCGCAGTCAGGCAAAGGCTGCACACAGCAACTTTAGTAAATTTCAAGCGAACGGATATGCTACTCTTCTTATGCTCCTTCTGTTGACGATTCTTTCAGGACTTGGAATGGATGGATATCTAAAGGCTAATGCGGAAAACCGTATAGTGAGGCGGGAAACTCAAAGTAGACAGGCCCTTTACGCGGCAGAAGGGGGTGTTGAGTGGGCTAAGGCTCATCTGCTGGTTAACACTGGACTTCGGGGTGGCAACGTTTCTTTAAGTACCGGGCGTGTTGACGTAGTTATTGCGACGACGAATGGAGGAGGGTATAAAGTGACTTCTCAAGGACATTCAGGATTAGCAGTTCGAAAAATTCAGGTGATACTCCAATTAGTGACAGGAAAGTGGATTTTGAAGAGTTACCAAGAGTTACATACATAATATGAAAAACCATGAATTTAGTCAGTTTCTACTCGCCCGAGGCTACATATTGGCTAAAGATTTGGCGGAGGGTTTAGAGGTTGCGCAGGATAACGGAGAACGGATTGGCGAAGTGCTCGTGAGTATGGGAGTATTGTCCAAAGCGAGCTTGGCAGAAGCGGTGCGTAGATATCTAGGCATCCCAGAAATTTCGTTGACCCAAGTCACTATTGACCCAAGGGTCGCGGGGTTAATTCCGGAAGAAGTGGCTCGACGCTACACTCTTATCCCCTTCGAACTGCGGTCGGGAATCTTGAGAGTTGCCCTATTCGACCCCACTCATGAACGTGCTCTCCGAGATGTGAGGATTTTAAGTGGATTAGAGGTTGAGCCAGTCTTTGCTAAGGCAGAGGAAATCCAAGCGGCAATTCGTCAGTATCTAACTGTGGAACAATCGGTTGCTCAACTTGCCTCCCCAGTAGACACGATCTATGAGGATCAGGCTACATGGTCGGTCGAAGTCACAGATCCAGATTTGCTACAAGATGATGCTCCCACTCTTAAATTAGTGCGCTCTGTGTTGCATGAGGCAGTAATACAAGGGGTAAGTGATATTCATTGGGAACCACGCAAAAACGACTTTGTCGTGCGCTATCGAATCGACGGTAAACTTATTAGGAAACACGCGCTTTCTCCAAATGCTGCACGGAGTATCGTTTCTTGTTTAAAAGTCATGGCCCAAATGGATGTTGCGGAACGCCGAATTCCACAAGATGGGCGAATGACGTTTAGTGCTGAATTTCGTAGTGTCGACTTGCGGGTAGCGTCTATGCCAACGGTGTTTGGCGAAAAAATTGTCGTACGTATTCTTGATCCAGAGATGGCGCAGCGACCGCTCAATGCTTTAGGGATGCGATCAGAGGTTGAGTCAGGGTTACAGGCCTTGTTAAGACGCCCGAATGGTTTAATATTGGTGGTGGGCCCAACGGGAAGTGGTAAAACGACAACCCTATACGCACTTCTTAGAGAATTAAATGCCGAGGAGAAAAATATCATTTCGATCGAAGAGCCTGTGGAATATCAACTTCCGGGGGTAAACCAAGTTCAAGTCAATCTTCCTGCGGGACTCAGTTTTGTAGTCGGTTTACGACATATCCTCAGGCAAGACCCTGATGTGATCATGATTGGAGAAATACGGGATGAAGAAACGGCTAGAATTGCCATCACCGCTTCTCTTACAGGGCATTTGGTCTTATCCACCCTACATACTAACACAGCCGCGGAGGCGTTGGCCCGACTCATTGATATGGGGATAGAACCGTATCTTTTGGCATCTGCGGTCAGTGGGGTTTTGTCTCAACGCTTGGTTCGGCGTTTGTGCGAACATTGCAAGACGACGTACAGGGTGTCTGAGACAGAGAAAAGATCGCTGCACTTGCCGACAGCTATTACTCACTTATATCGTCCTACAGGATGTCAGGAATGTTTGGAAACGGGGTTCCGAGGCAGGATTGGAATTCACGAGTTTTTGCAATATAATCAGGAAATTAAGGAGCTAATCCTTTCACGTCAAAATTCTAGGGACATCGAGCAACAGGCCATGGTTTCAGGGATGTTAACCGTCTTGGAAGATGGACTACTCAAGGTGGCTCAAGGGTCTACAACTGTGGAAGAAGTACTACATGCTACTTCGGGCATTGAAGGGTAGGAGAGAAAAAGATGTTTTCACTTGAGGAACTATTACTAATGGCGGGAGAAAAAAAGGCATCAGACATCCATTTAACAGTAGAGAGCCCACCGGTACTGCGCATTGACGGCTCACTGATCCAACTGGAAACGGAGAAAATATCGCAAGCGGATCTCGAGAAATTTGGACATTCTCTGATGAATGAACAACAGGCTAAACGATTTGCAGATAATGGGGAATTGGACCTTTCGTACAGTTTGCCTGGAGTTGGACGATATCGTGTTAACGCTTTTCGACAGCGTGGATCCATTGGAATTGTTATTCGTTTGATTCCCTTTGTCATCCCTAGTCCGGAAGAACTGGGCCTTCCGCCTGTGAGCATTGAATTAGCTCGCTTACATAAAGGGTTAGTCTTAGTAACTGGCCCGACCGGGAGTGGTAAATCAACGACGCTTGCCTCGCTGGTTGACTACATTAATCGCACAAGGGCTTGTCATATTGTAACGATCGAAGACCCTATAGAATATTTACACCGCCACAAATTGAGTTTGGTCAATCAACGGGAAGTTGGTAATGATACTCAATCGTTCACAAATGCATTGCGTGCCGTCTTGCGCCAAGATCCCGACGTGATTTTAGTGGGTGAGATGCGAGATCTGGAAACGATAGCCACCGCTGTTACCGCCGCTGAAACCGGGCATTTAGTCTTCAGCACCTTGCATACGAATGATGCGACCCAGTCCGTGGATCGAATGATTGATGTTTTCCCACCGCATCAACAGCAGCAAATCCGCGTACAACTGGCTGCCGTTTTACAGGGGATATTATCTCAACAATTGTTCGCCAGAGCGGATCATAAAGGGCGCGTGGCGGCCATTGAAGTGATGTTGGCGACGCCAGCGGTTCGTAGCCTCATCAGGGAGGGGAAAACCCATCAGCTGCCGACCGTCATTCAGACGAATGCCAAGCTGGGGATGCAAACAATGGATAAGGCCATAATGGACTTAGTACAAAGGGGCCTTGTATCTTATGAGGTTGCCCAAGAAAAACTGCAGAGTCCCGATAGTTTAAGGAGATGAAGCAACGTTTTGCCTGGAAAGCTGTTGATGAGCAGGGAATTATACAGCAAGGTTCATGGGTAGGCGAGGAAATCTCAGAGGTTCAAGCCCATTTACGGGAGAATGGATATTTCCCAGTAGAGGTTCGCTTAGCACGAGATTGGCAAAGCATCCTCTTGCCGACCCGTACCAAGCTTAAGTGGAGCCATTTCGCCCGTCGACTAGCAACTTTATTGGAAGCAGGAATCCCCTTAGTTCAGGCCTTAGAGATGATGACCTTTCATGAAGAGAAACTAACCTTCGAGCAGGAACAATGGAAGAAGGTTAAGGCCCGAGTGGAAGAGGGGAACGATTTGTCGGAGGCTTTATCCCTCCTCAATCCATCCCCGAATACGTTTATCCTCTCCATGATTAAAGCTGGGGAATATACTGGTACACTTGGAAAGGTCCTAAATGAAGTGGCTGATGAGCTAGATCAGGAATTCGTTTATCACAAAAAAATAAAGTCGGCCCTTGCCTATCCCCTGCTTTTATTGCTCGCTGTCGTCGTCGTACTCTACGTCCTCTCGGTCTGGGTGCTTCCAATGTACGAAAAACTCTTTATGAGTATGGGTTCAGAACTACCGTTTATGACGAGAGTCATTTTTGCCGGTGGTCGCCTAATCCCTCCTATTGTGTGGAGTACTCTTGGTTTGTTCGTGGGTAGTTTACTGGTCCTGAAACATAGAAGCTCAATACGTTGGAAAATGCGTCTTGACCGTTTGTTAGGACGGCTCCCCCTTCTTGGCAAGGTCTATCGCCTCCGCGATTTAGTTCAATTTAGCCAAATTTTGGGTCGACTGATTGATGCCGGAATCCCTTTGCTCGAGGCCTTGCGCTTAACTACTGGTGTGTTACGTAGCCAAGAAATGTTGGAGTTAACGAACCAGCTTATTCTCAATGTCCGGCAGGGAGAACGTATGGCCCCTCTACTACGGGCGAGTAAGATTTTTCCGAGGGAGGGAGCCGAAATGATCTCAGTCGCTGAAGAAGCGGGTCAATTGGATCGCATGTTGCATTTTGTCACGCAAAGGTTTCGCCGTGAACTGGAGGATCAGCTCAACAGGATTACCAAGATGCTTGAGCCAGTCTTTATCCTCGCTTTAGCTGGGCTGATTGGGCTAGTTGCCAGCGGAGTAATGCTACCTATTTTCGATCTCAGTTCACATCTGGAGTGACAGAAGTCAGGGGTCAGAGGCCGGAGGTCAGATAGTGGTATTTTTTTAGTTGAGGAAGTGAACTTGGGACTGCGAATCAGTTTATAAATACTGGAGATCTTTTGAAGCGAGGGTTTCATGAAGATGAAGGAGGCGAGTGGGATGAAGTTTATCAAACGTGACAACGGATTCACTCTAATTGAAGTGTTGGCAGTGGTCATTATTATAGGCATCTTAGCTGCTGTGCTGATCCCTAAGGTAGCATCGAGTACAGCAAATGCACGACGAAAAGCAGATGTTGCGACGGCGCACCAAGTCAAAGCGGCCTTGGATCGCTATCAAGTCGACACAGGAGCGTATCCCAAAACGGCAGACTTGACGGCGTCCACTGGTACGGTAGCGAGTACAGCTCTTATACCGAAATATATAAGCAAGTTAGACAAGTCGACAACGCAGCAGTTTGCCCCTGATGGAAAGCAGGGGTTTGGAGTTGCCTCGTTAACAGTGGATGCTGTAGATAAGACCCTATTTTCAATTCCTGATATCAAAACGCTAGCTCCTACGAACACAATCATGATTTACCTGTCGGGGGATGGTTTGGCTGCAGAAGTCCGAGCATATGATGAAAGTTTAACAACAGTACTTTGGTCGTCGGCAAATTAGAGTTAAGTTAGTTAAAGCCCAAAGGGTTTGTTTTAGAATTCTGTCTGAAAGGGGACACTTCGTTGCATGATCCGTCGTATTTTATGAGTATAACCATCGGACTTTTAGGACTCCTGATTGGTAGTTTCCTGAACGTGGTCATTTATCGTGTCCCACGTGGGGAATCCATCGCAGCCCCAGGTTCTCACTGTCCTGCTTGTGGACATTACCTAAGAGCCTGGGAGCTAGTTCCCTTGATTAGCTTTCTGATTCAGAAGGGACAGTGCCGTAATTGTCAAGAACGAATTTCCTGGCGTTATCCCTTGGTCGAACTTTTAACTGGCGTTCTCTTCTATTTGACCGCTACGTTAAGTTTCGGGATGAGCATCAACCCTGCTCGGCTGTTGTTACACTTAGTTTTTGTGGCGGTGCTCGTTGCCTTAACATTTATTGATCTTGACACCTTCCGCTTGCCGGATGTGCTTACCCTTCCGCTTTTGGGTCTGGGGTTACTGGGAGCCTTTCTTATACCTGGAAACCCAGCGGGATGGGAGAGTGTGCTCAGTGCCTTGGGAGCTGGGGGGTTATTTTGGATTATTGCCCGAGTTTATCCGCAAGGAATGGGACTCGGAGATATCAAGTTAGTCGCTGCAATGGGTGCTTTCTTAGGGTTTCCCTCTATCTTTCTAGCCGTATTTGCAGGAAGCTTTGTGGGAGCGATCATAGGGATTTTTCTTCTTTTACTGGGCAAGACGGGTTTTCGACAACAGATCCCCTTCGGACCTTATCTTGCGCTTGGGGCGATACTAGCCCTATTCTGGGGAACTCAAATATTCGATTGGTATTGGGTCTGGGCTAGATAGATAATAGATAAAGAGGTGACTTAATGCGACATAATTCAGTGGTCTTTGAATTGACCGATGGAGAAATTCGAGCATTTTGGTTTTCGGTCCCTCCTTTCCTAAGACAAGGTCATCGTTCTAGTGCAGTCAAGTTTGACCGAATTCCATTATCGACTGGGCTCATCGAACAGGGCAACGTGCGAAACGAAAACGCTCTGATTGCTGTTTTGTTAAATTATGCGTCACAGTTACCTCAGGAGCTTTACAAAGATTTAAAGGTGTATTTGGCGATCCCTCTTCAACAAGGATTTCTTCAGGCATATTCATTGCCATGGTTGAAAAAACGAGATAGGAAATCGGCCATTTCCTTGTTAGCCACTGAAGAGATTCCGATTATTAGGTCAGATTTACTCTACGATTACCAAGTGATTTCCGAAGAAAAACCTACATGTTTGGATATTTTACTGAGTGCAACTCGGGAAAGCATCCTCGAAAGGTATGTCTTCATTTTTGGAGAAGCTGGGTTTAAGGTAGAGGGTATAGATTTTGCATTTTCTGTTTTAGGGCAAGCTTTAGGTTTTGAGGCGAAGGAAGATGTGCTTTATCTTCAAGGAGAGTGTGATAGCTTTCAGATGGTCTTATTTAGAGGAACTGTACCAGAAAGTGTGCGTACGTTACTTCCCTCCGCCTCCTCCAAGGTGGTTGAGGGAAGTGTCGAAGAGCGGATAGAACCTTTGGAAAGTGAGATTCGGCGCTTCCTCTTGTTCTACAGCACACAACATAACGATCTCAATTTGAAACGTTTGGTCTGGAGTGGAGACACGGTCGCTGGTCAGCTTGCCCAGAGAATACTGACGTCAAATCACGTTTCAACGGTAGAACAAGCCGAAATCACGTATGTTCCAGGTCCTTGGCAGAAGGTCTTGGCAGAGAATAAGGGCTGGGGCGAGGTGGCAGTAGGGTATGGACAACGGATTGCTGCACGTCGACCCGGGCTAAATCTTTTGGGTCAACCGAATAGGGACAAGAAGCTTAGGCGGACGTTCCGTGGACTGGCATTTTTCAGCGGGGCGTTTTTGATGATTGGAACAATCGTTTGCTTCGTGCTCTATCAAAATGCGTTACCCTTGCAACAAGAGGTTCAAGTGCTTTCAAGCCAAGGTGCTAAGATTCAGGAACAGGCCAAACAGCGTGAAGAACTTGAAGCTGCTTGGAAAAAGGTAACGCTTCAGCCAGAGAAAATTGGCGAAGAGTTGGCAAAGGTTCAAGCTTTATGGGGTTCAGAACTGAAGATTCAAGAAGTCACGTACAAGCAAGGTAGTATGTCGTTAAGCGGAAGTACGGATGATTCGAGAGGGGTTCAAACCTTGATTCGTAAACTTCGGACCATGGGCTGGGAACAACCCGCTTTGACGAGTTATAAATTGACTACGCAAGACAACGTAGAGTTCTCTTTGAGTGCAAAACGGGGCAAAGCTGGAGCGCAAGCTGTGAACCTGGGAGAATCTTAAGGCGAGGGTGGGTAAATTATGGCTTATTCCCCAAGTGAGATCAAGGTTAAGCATACTATCCTTTCTCAGGTCTTCCCATTTCGGCGTCTTTCACTACGTAGTGTCAAGAGAATCGTCGTGATGATCTTAACTTGCACTGTTTTTGCATTTCTGGTGCTGTGGCGTCCAATGTATCTTCAACTGCGCTCTTTGCAGAAGGAGAAAATCTATTGGCAAAACGTAAAAGCAGGGTCGGTTAATTATATAGGGGATACTAAGGCGTCGACGATTCCTACGATGGATCAGTTCCCCAGCATGATGGATCAGTGCCGAGGCGCGTTTGTAGAAGAAGGTGTGGCCGTCTATGCTTTAAATGTTGAACGGTTTGGAGAACGGAGAGAGGTGGGGGATGGGGGAAGTTTGGATTATGGGCTGGTTCGACTGAGATTACATGGTCCATGGGAAGGTATTGTCAGAGCACTCAAAGCGGTTGAGAAGATGCAGGAGTTCAGTATTCATGTTCAGGAAGTACGTTTAGAAACGGAAGGCGGGGAAGTGCTTCTCCAGATGTATTTTTGCACAGGCTTAAGAACTTCCTGACTATATAGTATAATTTGGGTTATTTTACAAATTAATGGAACGAAACATTCCCTCTTAGCCATAGGCTAGGGAGAGGAGGGAATGTAATATGAACAAAGAATACACGATTCAACCTGGAGATAATTTTCATAGCTTGGCCCAACGATGGGGAGGAAGTTGCGACGATTTTCTTCAGCTCAATCCAAGTGTTGACCCACTGAAACTTCAAATAGGACAAATTATTGTTCTTCCGGAATTTAAGGCAGGTCTCAAAGGGCAGGAACAATATGCTGATATTAAAGGAAATCATGGCCAAGAGTTTGTAGGGGACTATCTCGACGAAGTCGAGATGGAAGTCGAGGGAGTCCGTTTTCGTCTTCGGCGAATTGGTGAACCTAAAACTCCTCACGAAATTCACTTTATTCTTCCTCGAACTGAGATCCGTAAAGTCCAGCCAGTGGGGGAAGGCGGTCCGACTGAAGTTCAAATTATGATAAGCAATTTGGACGTTGTGCTTTCCCCCCGTTTAGTGAGTGGTAAAGGAGATACTGCAGAGCAGGCTAAGCCAGCCGCCAAACCGTTGGGGCAAGCGCAACAAAATTCCCAAGTTCAAACAACTCAACTTGAAGCAACTCCTCAATACGGTCAGGACGCGCAACCGGTGCTGGAACAGTCTCAAGGGCGCATGTCATTTCCCTTTAAACGACCCAGCTAATTGTTTTGTTATTACATCACCTCCGTAAAACGGAGGTTTTTATTACATAAAGGGTATGGCGTGAAGTGATTGTGGAAAATACTTCGAACTTGTGATAAAATTTCGGGTATGTGAGCAAGGAAGTGATAAATTGGCAAGCATATGGGTATTTCATGGCCCTAATCTGAATTTATTAGGACTTCGAGAACCAGAACATTATGGATCACGCAACTTGGCAGAGATTAATCAAGACGTGTTAACAATCGCAAGTCAGGCAGGGATAAATGCGGAATGCCGACAAACGAATCACGAGGGAAACCTTTTGGATTGGATTCAAGCCTTGACGTCGGATGATTTTTTAATTCTCAACCCTGGTGCATGGACCCATACAAGTTATGCAATCAGGGATGCTATTAGTGCAGTAAGGGTTCCTACGCTTGAAGTTCATCTTTCAAACATTCATGCACGAGAAGCATTCCGGGCCAATTCGCTTATTGCGCCAGTCAGTATTGGCCAGATTTCGGGTTTAGGAGCCGAGGGCTATGTCTTAGCGATGCGTTATGCCATCGATTACCAGCTTCGAAGGGCAAAATAATGACATCAACGACAAGGAGGGAGTCATCAATGAATCGGTTAGAACGGATGCGCCGAAAGATGCTGGAAGAGAAAATTGATGCTTATGTGGTCATTCGCCCAGAGAATGGACGGTATGTGAGTGGGTTTACCGGTGGGGAAGCGACCCTATTTATTACTCCAGAAAGGGCTTGCTTGCTGACCGATTTTCGTTACATAGAACAAGCAAAAGCTCAGGCTCCAGAATTTGAAATTATTAAGACGGGATTAGACCACTTTGCGACTTTGTCTGAAATTGGGCAACAGGCCCAGAGAGTTGGTTTTGAAGGGGACTTCATTACGTTCCTAAGCTATGGTAAACTCAAGGATGCATTTCCGCAAGCGGAACTTCTGTCTCTGCCTGATTTGGTGAGTCATTTGCGTTCGGTGAAAGATAAGTCGGAGATCGAGTTGATTCGTCAAGCCGTTCGAATTGCGGATGACGCTTTTGCTGAAGTGTTACAGACCATCGAAATCGGGCAGACGGAAGAAGAGATTGGGCTGGCTTTAGAATTTTCTATGCGTAGGGCTGGTGCAAGTGGGGGTTCTTTTGAATTCATCGTAGCTTCTGGTGTTCGTTCCGCGATGCCTCATGGTGCGGCCAGTTCGAAGCAGATTCAATTGGGTGAGTTCCTGACCATGGATTTTGGAGCGCTCTATCAGGGTTATTGTTCAGATATTACGCGAACTGTGTTTTTAGGCGAACCGGGGGACAAGCACCATGAAGTTTATGAGACGGTATTGGCTGCCCAGCGGGCAGGAATTATGGCGGTTGCACCAGGGCGGACCGGAAAAGAAGTGGATGCGGTAGCCCGCAAACTGATTGAAGAGGCTGGCTATGGTGATTACTTCGGACATGGATTGGGACACTCTGTGGGGCTGGCCATCCATGAAGGGCCCAACCTAAATATGCGGGAAGAGCGCGTGCTTGAACCCGGCATGGTCATTACCGTTGAACCGGGTATTTATATCCCAGAGTGGGGTGGCGTCCGGATTGAAGATATTGTTTTGGTGACCGAAAATGGGTGCGAAGTATTGACACAGGCACCGAAAGAGTTCATTATTCTTGAGTAAAGTTTGTGGACTTTCTAAGTATTTCACGTTAAAAAGGGACAAGCTAACTATAATGAAAATTGGGCTAATGCCACCCGAAAGTTATACTTCTGATGGGTAAAAGACTATATTTAGGGGGAAAGAGACATTTATGATTTCTTCAAATGATTTTAAGACAGGTCTAACGATTCAACTCGATGGTGATGTATTTTCAGTAGTTGAGTTCCAACATGTTAAACCAGGTAAAGGAGCCGCCTTTGTTCGTACGAAATTAAAAAATGTTAAAACAGGTGGAGTGGTAGAGCGAAGGTTTAATGCTGGAGAAAAGGTACCGAAGGCCCACGTAGAGCGTCGGGATATGGAATACCTCTATAAAGACGGAGACCATTTTGTAGTTATGGATAAGGAAACTTATGAGCAAGTATCTCTAACTGGGGACCAAATTGGAGACGGTGTCAAGTGGTTGAAAGAAAACATGACGCTAGGGGTACTTTTCTATGACGTTGAGGTTATTGGGGTCGATGTGCCTAATTCCGTTCAGCTTACTGTTACCGCGACTGAACCTGGGGTCAAAGGGGATACTGCGACGGGAGGAACTAAACCCGCAACCTTAGAAACCGGTGCAGTGGTCCAAGTGCCGTTCTTTGTCAACGAAGGGGACGTGCTGATCATTGATACTCGGACGGGAAATTATGTCCAACGGGCCTAAGTCAGTGTGGATGTAATAAAATCATAATGACATGATATTTCCTCCTAAGGGGCAAACTAAGTTTAGTAGCTACCATAGGAGGTGTTTTTTTGTTACAAAAAAGATCAAAATTAAGTGTAATTCCTCTTGGAGGAACGGGAGAAATCGGAAAGAACTTGCTTGTTTTTGAATATGAAGATTCTATTGTCATTATTGACGGGGGTGTAAAATTCCCGGGTGAAGAGTTGTTAGGCATCGATTTGGTGATTCCAGACATTACTTATTTGGAAAAAAACCGCGATCGCATTAAGGGACTTTTTATTACGCATGGCCATGAAGATCATATAGGTGGACTTCCGTTTATTTTACCTAAATTGAATATCCCGATCTATGGCACTAAGTTAACGTTGGGCTTAGTGCGGGCAAAGTTACAAGAACGAACTCCTTATCCTGAAACGTTAGTACATGTCATTGAACCGGGCGAATCTATTCAGGCTGGGGCTTTTGAGGTAGAAGCGTTTCGTGTAACACACAGTATTCCCGACGCTGTCGGATATTCTTTACTCACGCCGGTTGGTCGAGTGGTCTATACTGGAGACTTCAAAGTCGACTATACGCCTATTGACGGTCAAAACATGGATCTTGGAAAACTGGCTGCTTGGGGTGAGGAAGGGATTCTGGCTTTGCTCTGCGATTCCACAAATGCTGAACGGGCAGGCGTCACAATGTCTGAAATGATTGTGGGGAAAACTTTGCGGGAGTGGTTTGAACGAGCCGAAGGAAAAATTATTATGGCCTCCTTCGCTTCGAACGTACATCGAATCCAACAAGCGATTAATGCAGCCGCCGATATTGGACGAAAAGTTTGCGTTGTGGGGAGAAGCATGGAAAGCGTGGTTCGTACTGCGATCGAGTTGGGATATTTAAACCTGCCACAAGAGGATATCTTCATAGACAGCACTGAGGTCGGAAATACCCCGCCTGAACGACTACTGGTTCTTACCACGGGGAGCCAGGGTGAACCGCTCGCGGCCTTGACGAGGATGGCGACTGGGAGTCATCGGCAGATTAATGTCCAGGTAGGGGATATGGTCATTATTGCGGCTACGCCGATACCTGGAAATGAGAAGCTGGTCGGGAAGACGATTAACCACCTTTATGAAATTGGGGCAGAAGTTGTCACGAAGGAAATGGGACAAGTTCATGTGTCCGGACATGCTAATCAAGAAGAGATTAAGCTCGTGATTCGCCTGGCCCGCCCACGTTTTCTCATACCCCATCACGGTGAAATTCGGCATCAGGCTGCTTTGCGAAGGATTGGACATTCACTAGGCTATGCGGATCAGGACATTGCCTTAACTCAACTGGGGTCTCGCGTTGAGCTTTCTCCCGATCGGATGGAGTTCGGAGAGCGTGTGGAAGCAGGAAGTGTTTACATCGACGGACTGGGTGTCGGAGATGTAGGTCAGATCGTCCTGCGGGATCGTCAACAATTGGCTCAAGATGGCGTGGTCGTGGTTATCGTTGCTCTTTCTAAGGGAAAACCTTACCGAATAATATCCGGACCGGATATTATTTCTAGAGGGTTCACGTTTATGAAAGAAGCAGGGAACTTAGTGGAGGAAGCCAAGAAAGTGGTCGGCAAAACCCTGGAAAGTCAGCTGCAGAAAGATCAACTTGAATGGGTAGTTCTAAAGTCCATGATTCGCGATGGTCTAAGCAATTATTTTTGGGAAAAAACTCGGCGACGACCGATGATCTTGCCGATTGTCCTTCATTATTAGATTCAGGAGGGATACCTTTTAGAAGAGCGTATGGTACGTTATTCGTGATCGTAACGCTCTTGTTTTATTGGGTGTGATAGCGTTTTATTTGTAGAACTGAAGATTACTATGCAGGAATATCAAGACTATTAGAGAATAAGACCCTGAAAGAAGGGGGTCATTAGGAGATGTTGGGTACAGTTAAAACCCCTTTGCGGATAGCTCTACTATATGCGCTAACCGGCGGGGTATGGGTTCTCTTCTCAGATTATGTGTTAGGGTATACAGTAACGAATCGTCAGTTATACCTCTGGTTAGGAATGGCAAAAGGATGGTTTTTTATTGTAGTCACGGCCATAGTGCTTTATTTTCTTATACAATGGGAATATAAGACGCTTCAGAAATTTGAGCAGGAACTTCAGGAGGATAGGGAGAACCTAGAGCGCTATCGGCTTTTATCGGAAGACACTTTGGATTTGATCTTATTTATCCGACCAGATGGTCAAATCTTCGATGCCAATGAAGTCGCAGTGAAGCGCTATGGCTACACTCGCCAAGAATTAACCACTATGTCTCTACATAAGTTGCGGTTACCACAGGATAAGAGTTCTGTGCAACACTTCCTCCAGAAGGCACCGCAAGGAATTCAGTTTGAGTTGCAGCACGTTTGCAAAGATGGCAGTGTTTTCCCGGTCGATGTCACGGCTAAGGGAGCTACCTCGAACGGAAAATCGATTATAGTAAGCATTATTCGTGATATTACGATTCGAAAAAATGCAGAGGCGTTAGTTTGGCTGGAGAAGGAACGTGCCCAAGTCACCTTGGAGTCCATTGGGGACGCTGTGATCACCACCGATGTGGGGGCAATTGTGGAATATATCAATCCGGTGGCGGAGGCCTTAACGGGTTGGACGATGGCAGAAGCAGTCGGTCTTTCGCTGGACTTAGTCTTCCATACTGTCAATGAAGAAACTGGAGAAACGATAGAAAGTCCGATTACTCGCTGCCTTCGAGAAGAGTGTGTCGTCGAGTTGGCAAACCATATTGTCTTAATGGATCGCAAGGGATCCAGCATTGCAGTTGAGTTTTCGGCTGCCCCCATTCGAGATCGAAACGAAGCAGTCATCGGCGTTGTCTTAGTTTTTCGTGATGTCAGTTATAAACGGAGCCATCTAAAAGAATTGGCACATCAAGCACAACATGATGCCCTGACGGGGCTTCCGAACCGCCATTGGTTTAATGAAAGTTTAAGTCACGCCTTAATACAGTCAAGGAGTAAGCCAGGTATGCTGGCGGTCATGTTTTTAGATCTGGATCGTTTCAAGCTGATCAATGACACGATGGGACATAATCTGGGGGATCAACTTCTCAAGAAGGTTGCAGAGCGCGTTGGACAAACTTTGCGCGCAGGAGATACACTTGCTCGACTAGGCGGTGATGAATTCTTGATTTTGCTTCCAGAGATAAGGAATGATCAAGAGGTCGTCTCCGTGTCGGAACGAATTTTGAAGGCTTTTAGCCAGCCTATCATGATGGAAGACAATGAAGTCTACATGAGCACGAGTATAGGAATTAGTCTTTATCCCAGAGATGGCACTGATATGGAAACCTTGGTGAAGCAGGCGGATACAGCGATGTACTATGCTAAAGAAAAGGGACGAAATAATTATCAATTTTTTACAGATGAGCTCAATATAAAAGCTAACGAGAGGCTTACGACAGAATATAGCTTGCGGAAAGCCCTGGCGCGCGACGAGTTTATTCTTCATTATCAGCCTCAGGTGGATTTCGAAAACGGTTGTATCGTAGGTTTAGAGGCGCTGGTCCGTTGGCACTCAAAGGAACGGGGGATTATAGCCCCAGCTGCCTTTATTCCCATTGCGGAGGAAACTGGCTTAATTGTACCCATTGGAGAATGGGTTTTGCGGGCCGCCTGCCAGCAAAATGTAGCTTGGCAACTTCAAGGGTATTCACCTATGCGTATGGCCGTTAACATCTCAGCTCGGCAATTTCGCGAATTTAATTTTATCAAAGTGGTTGAGGGGATTTTAGAAGAAACTGGAATGGAAGCACATTTGCTGGAACTTGAGATTACGGAAAGTATTGCTATGGAAAACGGAGAAACTACGGCAGAAATGTTAAGGAGTTTTAAAGAGTTAGGGGTAAGAATCTCCATAGACGATTTTGGAACAGGGTTTTCTTCACTTAACTATTTGCGTCGTATGCCAATTGATACCTTAAAAATTGATCAGTCCTTTATTGGAGATATCAGCACCGGTGAAAATGGGGAGGAAGTTGTCGCTGCTATCATTCAACTTGCTAAAAACCTCAAGCTGAAAGTAATTGCTGAAGGCGTGGAAACGGATACTCAATGGTCGTTTCTCAAGGATAAAGAATGCAATGAAATGCAGGGATTTCTCTTTAGTAAGGCGGTTACCTCTCAAGAGGTAGAAAAATTGTTTGATCAATCCGCTAAATGAATAGGATTATGGACGTAGTCTATTTAAGTTAAGCCGAGTGCATGAAAATGCACTCGGCTTTCTAGTATGTCATAAGACGCAAATAGCCCCTCAAGGAACGTGTGAGAACGTCCTAAGATACTTCCTTACTTATTGCAGAGGAATTACGTCTAAAATTAAAAAAGAGGACATACCTTCTATCAAGGGGGGACAATGACGTGTCGCTACATTACACGCTATCTGTCGTTCAGGCACCTAAGGGGGAGATAGTTTCCAAGGGTAAGTCCTCGCGACCGGAGGGGAACGATTCCGGACAGAATCAAGGTGCGGTTTTGTGGGCGGATATGGCTAGATGGTTTGGAGAGGATATCCGTTCGATTTTAAGTGATATCAAGGCTATCCCCTTTCACAAGGTTGAAGAGATTCGACTGCGAGTGGGTCAACCCCTTTTAGTTCTCACGTCTGACATGGATTTTTTCCTAAGTCGAGAAGGCGGAGTGTGTAGCCCAGATAAGGCTTACCTAGTAAATCGTGAAGACCTTGCCAGTGCACTAGAACGTATGACTCACAGTTCGGTTTATGCGGCAGAGGAGGACCTTAAGAAGGGTTTCTTAACACTTCCCGGAGGGAACCGAGTAGGGATAACGGGAGAGGTTGTCCTGAACCGCGGTGAAATCCAAACCATGAAGCACGTTTCTTCTTTAAATTTACGTATCGCTAGGGATGTTTCAGGACGAGGTTTAAAGTTATTGCCTTCGCTTTTGGGGGCAGAGGGGGTGTTTTGTCATACGCTTTTGATTTCTCCCCCAAGAGCAGGCAAGACAACTCTCTTAAGGGATCTTATACGTTTGATCAGCAACGGGGTTTCCCAATTAGGGATACGAGGCCAGACTGTCGGCGTAGTGGATGAGCGCGGGGAACTTGCTGGGATGTGGCAAGGAGTACCAACCTATGATTTGGGTTATCGGACGGACGTTTTGGATGGTTGCCCAAAAGCTAGCGGAATGAGTATGATGGTTCGTTCCATGGCGCCCCAGGTAATGGCGATGGATGAGC
>JAJYAS010000323.1 GCA_021779415.1 Bacillota bacterium | reverse complement strand
TTTGTTAATCGCTGCACGGACGGCCGCCACTTGAATCAACACGTCGACACAATACTTATCACTGTCAACCATACGTTGAATACCTTTGACTTGACCTTCGATTTTTTTTAATCTGCGGATAAGGTCCTCTTTGGATTCTGAATAAGGGGTCGAATTCATCATGTCAAATATTCCTCCGATACCCTAAGGGGGTAACTATAATGTAATTATAGCCAATGCCTTCTCCCCTGTCAAATGGTTCTTAAAATAAAATGACTTAAATATTGGGCATCTCAAGATTCGTTTTAATATGCAATTCCTTTAATTGTTTATCCGCCACGGTCGAAGGAGCTTGAGCCATTAAATCTGAGGCACTTTGCGTTTTTGGGAAGGCGATCACGTCCCGAATGTTATCCTTTCCAGATAAAAGCATAATCATTCTGTCAAGCCCAAAAGCGACTCCCCCATGAGGCGGAGTACCATATTCAAAAGCTTCGAGGAGAAATCCGAACTTGGCTACTGCTTCTTCCTCGGACATCCCTAGCAAGCTGAATAGTCGTTCTTGAACTCCACGACGATGAATCCGAATACTCCCCCCTCCAAGTTCTGTGCCGTTAAGTACCATGTCATACGCTTTTGCCCGAACTTGAAGCGGTTCCGTCTCTAGAAGGGGCAAATCTTCATCCATGGGTGCAGTGAATGGGTGGTGAATAGCGATGTGACGTTGTTGTTCTTCATCATATTCTAGGAGTGGGAATTCCGTAACCCATAAGAAGTTCAGTGCATCTTCCGGAATTAGTCCTAATCGTTTACCCAATTCCAACCGGAGATGCCCCAGCGCATCACAGACGATTGGGTAGGTGTCAGCGACGAAGAATAAGATATCCCCAGTCTCGGCAGCCATGCGTTCAATTAAAGCCTTCATTTCTTCTTCGGTAAAGAATTTGGCGATGGGCGATTTAATCCCTTCCTCAGCCAACACAATCCAGGCTAAGCCCTTGGCTCGATAAGTGCTGACGAACTTTCCTAAGTCATCAATCTCACGACGCGGCAGGCTAGAACACCCCTTGGCACAGATACATTTCACGCTCCCGCCACTCGCTACAGCATTGGCAAACACTTTAAATCCCGCTTTGCCCACAAGGTCTCCTACATCGACAAGTTCCATCCCGAAGCGTGTATCCGGTTTATCAGATCCGTAACGTTCCATGGCGTCCTTATAAGTTAGACGAGGAAAGGGCACCGCTATAGTTTTCCCAATCGTTTCTCCAAAAATTCTCACCATTAACTGTTCCATCATAGGAAGGATATCCTCTACCTCGACGAAGGACATCTCAACATCAAGTTGGGTAAATTCCGGTTGCCGGTCTGCTCTCAGATCCTCATCCCGGAAACAACGAGCGATTTGAAAATACTTCTCCATACCCCCCACCATAAGGAGTTGCTTATAGATTTGGGGGGACTGAGGCAAGGCATAAAATTCTCCTGGACGAACCCGACTTGGCACGAGATAGTCTCGAGCCCCTTCCGGGGTGGATTTTGTAAGTATCGGGGTTTCAATTTCTAAGAAGCCCTGACTGTCGAAGAAATTGCGCATGATTTGCATGACTTGATGTCGAATTTTAAATACAGCCTGCATTTCTGGGCGACGCAAATCCAGATAACGATATTTTAGTCGTACAGTTTCATCAACCTCCACTTGATCAACAAGATAGTAAGGAGGAGTTTTTGCTCCATTCAAAATATCCAACGAATTGGCAACGACCTCAATTTCTCCCGTTGCTAAGTTGGGGTTAATCATCCCCTCTGGTCGTGCAATGACAAGACCTTGAATGGAGACTACGAATTCGGAACGAAGACTTTCCGCCTGAGCAAACCCATCTCCCATCTTCTCTGGGTCAAAAACAACTTGAACCATACCGGAACGATCCCTCAGATCAACAAAAATTAACCCTCCGTGATCACGACGTCGCTGAACCCATCCCAACAGCCGAACAACTTGTCCAACTTTTCCTAGCCCTAACTCTCCATTTTGAACCCGTTCTGAAAATATTGTCATGCTAAACACCCCTCTGATACTTCTTGATTAATTCCTCGACTGCCTCAGCCAACGGAACCTCGCTTTGTTCCCCTAGCGTTAAATCCCTAAGGATGAGCATGTTTCTCTCTAACTCTTCTTCCCCGAGAATCAACGCATAGCGGGCATTCTGGCGATTAGCCGCTTTGAGTTGGGCCTTCAAATTTCGGCCCTGCAAATCCATACTTACTGGCATACCCTGTGCCCTTAAGTCACCCAGGAGTGAAAAGCCTTTGTTCTGAGCCTTCTCACCTAAGGCAATTAGCATTGCAAATAGCCCTGTCTTTTCCTCAGGAAGTTTGTGTTGAACCTGAAGTGCTGTTAAGACGCGCTCGATTCCCATGGCGAATCCGATACCTGGGGTTGGTGGTCCACCAATTTCTTCAACCAGCTTATCATAGCGACCCCCTCCGCAGATAGCGCTTTGGGCTCCAATTTCCTCCACCATCACTTCAAACGCTGTCTTTGTGTAATAATCAAGGCCACGCACCAAGCGCGGATTCACTCGATATACCACACCTGCTACGTTCAACAAGGCAAGAACCCTTTCAAAATGCGTGCTGCAGTCCTCACAAAGGGTATCATGAGTTGTCGGAGCTCCCGCTGTTACTGTTTGACAGGACGGATTCTTACAGTCCAGGATACGCAAGGGGTTGCGTTCAAAGCGGTCCTGGCAGTCCTTACAAAGTTCGTTACGTCGCGAGGCTAGAAAGTCCTGTAGTTGTTCGCGGTGTTTAGCGCGGCAAACCGGACAGCCCACTGAATTAACATGGACTTCAAGCTGGGTAAGTCCCAGACGTTGATATAAATTCCAAACTAAATTGATCACTTCTGCATCAACCAGAGGTTGATCCGCACCTAACACTTCAGCTCCAAATTGATGAAACTGACGAAAGCGTCCGCTTTGCGGGCGTTCATAGCGAAACATAGGACCCATATAGTAAAGCTTAACGGGTTGAGGTTGGCCGTGAAGCTTGTTCTCAACATAAGCACGGCAAACGGAAGCCGTCCCTTCTGGACGAAGGGTCATTGAGCGATCCCCTTTGTCTAAAAAGGTATACATTTCTTTCTGGACGATATCGGTCGTTTGTCCAACCCCTCGTTGAAAAAGTTCTGTTGCTTCAAACATCGGGGTGCGAATCTCTTCGTAGCCATATTCGCGGCAAACAGAGCGAATTGTTTCTTCGAGATATTGCCATTGTTCGACTGAACCTGGCAATAAATCCTGAGTTCCTTTAGGACGCTGGATTGCCATAATTTAATTCCTCCTTGATCTAGTATAAAAGAAGTTCTCGTTCCTTGCTTTGCGCAAGGGACGAGAACTTCTCGTGGTGCCACCCTAATTGACGGAAATCTTTCCGCCCACTTTTCAGTCGTTAACGAAACTACCCGTTACAAGCCTACTCCTTTTAGAGCGTCCTACCGAGTGTCCTTCAGGCTAGTTCCAGTCTTGCTAGCCCTCCCTGGAGAAAGAGTAACGCGGAATTTTTCTAAAAGATATCATTGAGCATCTCATATGATTTAATGTTTATCAATAATAATATCAAATATTATTATTAGCTGTCAACTTTTTCTCGGATTTTCTAGATTTAATAGTTGTGCTTCTACAAGGATTCTCATACCAAGAAGGGATTATCCCGCTTTTCTTCACCGATGCTTGTCTCTTCACCGTGCCCAGGAAAAACCCGGGTCTCTTCCGGAAGGATGAGCAACTTTTTCTTAACTCCATCAAGGAGTTGATTCATTGATCCTCCTGGAAAGTCAGTTCTGCCAATTGACCCGGCAAATAGAGTATCCCCACTAAACAGACCCTCAGAACACAAAAAGCAAACTCCCCCCGGAGAGTGTCCTGGCGTGGAGATCACTTTTAAGACTTCTTTGCCAATAGCCAGTTCTTGTCGGTCTTGAAGCAGAAAGTCCGCCTTTTTAAGCACTAGACCAGGTCCGAAATAACTCGAAAGATTCTGCTTTCCATCCGTGAGCATTCCAGCGTCACCCGCATGAATTCCTACTGAAACTTCCCCTAACAACTCTCTGAGTTCATCCACAGCACCGATGTGGTCTACATGCCCGTGGGTCAACAGAATGTAATCCACCTTGAGACCCTTTTCCAGAACCCAGCGGTAAATCCTTTTTCCATCCGCTCCTGGGTCAATGATGACTGCCTTCTTGCTTTCCATACAAGCATACAGGTAACAATTTGCTCCCATGGACCCCATCGCTCGTCCCTCAATCACGAACATTCCCTCCCTTAGAATTTCTTCTCACTATCCAACAGTATCGTTACCGGCCCATGATTAATGAGGGCCACATCCATCTCTGCTTGAAAGACCCCTGTTTCCACCTTGAGCCCACGCCTTCGGGTTTCCTCTACCACTTGTTCAAACAGGAGCTTTGCCTTTTCAGGCGGTGCAGCGGCTGAAAAACTGGGTCGTTTCCCCTTTCGACAATCGCCATAAAGAGTAAACTGAGAAACCATCAAGATTTCTCCGCCCACCTCCTGAACGGAACGGTTCATTTTTCCCTCTTCATCTTCAAAGATCCGCAGGCCAACAAGTTTATCAACAATCCAAGTTAAATCACCCGGTCCGTCCTCAGGTCCAACAGCCAACAGGATCAAGAGACCCATCGTTATTTCCCCCACGGTTTTTCCATCCACGGTCACTGAGGCGCGTTTCACGCGTTGAACCACACTGCGCATGTTACTTTCCTCCTGAATGAATCCGCTTGACCTCGGTAATATCTTTGATCTTTCGGATTTTATGCATCACCATTTTAAGCTGTTCAAGATTTCGTATCTCAACACGGAGTTGAATGTGAGCAACATTTTCTTTCCCAACTCGGGCATTTATGCCCAGAATATGGGTGTGCGTATCTAAGACGATGTTCATAACCTCCGTAACCAAACGGGGCTTGTCCATGCCATAGATTTGAATATCGACCGGA
>JAJYAS010000322.1 GCA_021779415.1 Bacillota bacterium | reverse complement strand
ATCTGCTACATTGATAACACCGCCACTATTAATAACATAGTCAGGCGCATAAAGAATTCCCAACTCATGCAGTCTATCTCCATGCTGTTCTTCTTTCAGCACATTATTAGCAGCACCTGCGATCACCTGAAATTTAAATTGTGGGATTGTTTCATCATTCACCACTGCTCCCATGGCACAGGGCGCAAAGACATCCGCTTTGACACCAAAGATTTCTTCTGGACGAACGGCGATTGCTCCTAGTTCGTCAACCACTCGTTTTACTAGTTCATCATGAATATCCGTAACAATAAGTTTGGCACCCTCTCCATGCAAGTGTTTCGCCAAATAATAGCCGACATGCCCGAGCCCTTGAATGGCAATGGTTTTGCCTTTCAAAGAATCGCTGCCGAAGGCTTCCATCGCGGCAGCTTTCATTCCCCGCCATACTCCACGCGCCGTCATCGGAGAAGGGTCTCCTGAAGCGCCATAGGAAGAAGATACTCCTGTCACAAAATCGGTCTCTAAATGCACCCAATCCATATCTTGGACAGAAGTGCCTACATCTTCCGCAGTGATGTAACGACCGTTGAGTGATTGAACATAACGGCCAAAGGCTCGGAATAGTTCTTCATTTTTTTGAGTTCGAGAATCCCCGATAATGACCGTTTTTCCGCCACCAAGATTTAAACCCGCGGCTGCATTTTTATACGTCATTCCCCTAGCAAGCCTTAATGCATCAAAAATTGCATCTTCTTCACAAGCATAATTCCACATTCGCGTTCCGCCTAAAGCCGGTCCTAAAGTAGTGTCATGAATGCAAATAATTGCTTTTAGACCAGACGTTCGATCTTGACAAATAACAAGCTGTTCGTAATCATACTTCTGCAGGTATTCAAAAATCTCCATGTTATCTCCCCCTTAGGTCTTTTTACTATCCTCAATCTCAAGCATTCCCTTGACATTTTTCTACAAATGCAATAACAGTGCCAGAACCTTCGCAATTTTCAATTTTAACCATTTTATAGTTTTATAATTGTCCTTCACCTGTACCTCTATGATTGGGGTGGGCTCTTTGCCTCCCAGTGTTCTTTTTGGCCAACCAAACGAACTAATTATTACGCAAAAAAATTCATGGTCTGCAGTAATTTGCCAGCAATAAATTGCCGGAAAATTTGAAAACCATGAAGTAAACTAGTTCAACTACCACCTTTAGATAAGAGCATGCCGCTCAAGCTTGTAATAGAAATTGCGTATAGACATTTTCAGTTCCTGAGCCGCCTTCGTTTTATTACCTCCATTTCTTTGAAGTGTAACAATAAGAATAGCACGTTCCCATTGCCGTTGCAGTCCTTCGAATCCACCATCCTCCTTAGTCAAAGAAGTTGGCATCGAGTTAACGAGTCCCATTTCCGAATAATTGACATTTGGAAAGGCTAAGACCGGAAGATGCTGTAACTCAACAACTGTTTCCCCAATTCGCATATTAATAATTGCTCGGCCTAAAATATTTTCTAATTCTCGAACGTTTCCCGGCCAATGATAACCCATCAGAATTTGTAACGCTTCATCACTGACCTTCTCAACACAACGGCCGTAGTCCTGATTAAAGCTTCCAATAAGGTGGTGAACGAGTAAGGGAATATCGTCCCTTCGCTGCCTCAACGGCGGAATAATGATTGGAATTACATTTAAACGATAATACAAATCTTCGCGAAATTTACCAGCTCGTAAAGCTGCTTCTAAATTTGCGTTAGTGGCTGCTATGATCCGAACATCTATATTAAACGAACGATTATCTCCAACTTTCACGATTTCCCGTTCTTGTAACACTCGCAACAGCTTAGCTTGGAGGTTTAAACTGATTTCACCAATCTCATCAAGAAAAATAGTGCCTCCGTTGGCTTCTTCAAACAACCCCGCTTTCCCACCACGTTTAGCTCCAGTAAAAGCTCCCTCTACATAACCAAACAATTCACTCTCCAGAAGCCCCTCCGCTAAAGCGGAGCAATTGACTCGAATGAATTGTCCTTTCTGTCGTTCACTTGAACGGTGAATCGCATGCGCAAACAGTTCTTTACCAGTCCCACTTTCTCCACGAAGCAGGACGGTTGCCGGCGTTACTGCAGCGCGCCCCGCTTGTTCGATGGCCGCTTTAATAACATCACTTTGACCAACGATATCACTAAACGTATATTTTGCTTCTAAATGGCGAATTAATCGTTTTGCTCTTTCTAACTCCTCCGAGAGTTTATGGATCTCAGAGATATCATGAAGCACACCGACAGTTCCCCTCAACTGACCAGATACAATAATTGGAGCAACATTGACAATTACTTCTTTACGTTTAGGACCCACTTTCATAAAAACGCCTTTAACAGGAAGATGGGTTTTCAAGACCTGGATATGCATACTTTCTCCTTCTGCAATGTCAACAGTAGGAGGTTTCCCGATGACCTCATTCGCATTAAGACCTGTCAATCGAGTGTATGCCGGATTAATCAATAATCCAAGACCCCTTTCATCCACTACAGAAATAGCATCCTGAGTGGAATCAATAATGGCGGAAAGCAAAATACGCACTTCCTGAAGAGTGTTTACT
The DNA here is from genome assembly GCA_021779415.1 of Bacillota bacterium. The sequence goes on along the minus strand of JAJYAS010000322.1, from coordinate 2,430 downwards.
TTGGCTCTCAGCTCGTCAAATTCCGTCATATCTTGTAAAAAGGCAACCGCTCCGATAACGCGGCCTTGTTCATCTTGATAGGGCACCCTGCTGGCAATAAACATCTTTGAACCAACTCGTTTAAATCGATTGAATTCAACCGTTTGAGAATCTCGAATATTCGGGAGAGAATCATCCGGCAATATTTGCCATAAGTCCTTGCCAATGATTTCTTCAACTGACAGCTCCAATAGCTTGGCCGCTAGCGGACTACAGATCACAATTTCATTCAAAAGGTTGATCCCTATGATCCCATGTTCACTTCCTTCTGCCATTCGCTCCAGCTCTCGACGTTTAAACATCACTACTCCGCCTTCCGACTATAACCTTTCGCTATATATCCATAAGTTCTCTCTTTATGTGCAAAATCCTGCTTGGCAATACTTTGCAGGTTACTTTTTTAGCTAAAATTCTTGAATAAAATTAAAAGCACCCTATACCCCATCGCAGGGTATAAGGTGCTTACATAATACTGTTGCTAAATTTTAAAATTAGAAATTGCGGATTGTAATGTATTACCCAATCCTGCTAATGAAGCAGCCGATACAGCAATTTGCTCGGTTATTGCACTTTGTTCTTCAGTACTGGCTGACGCTTCCTCTGCTGCAGCAGCAGTTCCTTCTGCCACTGCAGTAATGGAGGCTATTGTTTCCGTAATTCCCTTTGCGGACGTATCAATCTGCTCTGCCGAAACATTTACCGCCCCAATTTTTTCTACCATATCACCTACAGCCCCAGAAATTTCACGGAAGATTTGATCTGTTCGGATGACCGCAGAATTTTGTCCTTCGACAATTTGCCGGGTATTATCCATCTCACGCGCAGCAGCTTCGGCCCCGGCCTGAATTTTTTTTAAGATCACGGCAATTTCATGGGTAGATTGTGCAGACCCTTCGGCTAATTTTCTTACTTCTTCTGCCACAACCGCAAAGCCACGTCCTTGTTCACCAGCACGTGCAGCTTCAATTGCAGCATTTAGGGCTAAAAGATTTGTTTGCCCAGCAATCGCCGTGATAGTTTCTAATATCTGTCCAACCTCAAGTGATTGATTTACTAAATCCTCTGTAGCTCTGACAACCTTTTCCGTTGCGGCTAAATTCTCTTTCATTTTCTCATTTTGATTCTGTATAGCACTAAAACCGTCGTCAACAAATACTTGAGCTTGTTCCGAACTTTTGGCAATTTCTTCAATTCTTTGTGTTACATCACTAATAGAACAGGTTATGTTTTCAACCATACGGGCAGCTTCTTGGGCTTGTATGGCTTGCTCGCTAGCACCCTGAGCCATATTTTGTACTGTGAAAGCAACTTGTTCGACAGACTTTGTTGCTTCGGTAGTCGAAGCACTCATTTCTTGGGCCGAAGTAGCAATCTGCAAAGCACTTTCTTTGGAGTTTTGAATCAAAGAGCGAAGGTTTTCTTTCATTCGATTGACAGAGTCAACCATCATACCTATTTCATCTCGTCCATTGATTACAATATGATCAAACGTAAAATCTCCTTTGGCAATCCTCTCCATTGTTCCCGAAACCTTTGCCAAAGGATTGGCAATCATGCGTGATAAAACTAAAGCGACTAACAGCCCCCATAAAATACCTACAATCGTGATAATTCCTAAGCTAATTTGTGCTCTTTTGCTCGCCATTTGTGATTGGTTTAAGGCACTTTGGGTAATTCGATCTATTTCCTGGCGGATATCATTATTTACTGCTCGAAAGCCATCTGTTGTTGCCTTTGTACTCCCGATTTTTAAACGCGCGCCAACCATATCGCCTTGCTGAACTAATTCAATTTGTTGAAGAAAATATATTTGAGCCTGATCAATTAATGGTTTTCCACGCTCCATTAATTCAGCCATCCCGGGATGTGACGGCAGGTAGACAGCAATTTTATCTAAATCTTTTTGAATTTCTTCTTTTCCTGCAGTGTAAGAGGCCAAATAATTGACATCCCCACTCACAACATATCCCCTTACTCCTGATTCTTCATTGACCAATTGCGTAAACAGGTCTTCCGTTAATCTCCCTATAGGCATCGCATCTTGTGCAATTGCTGCAGTAGCCTTTTCCATTTGCATATTCTGATAGAGGGAAAAACCTGAGGAAAATATCATCATCAATAAAACAAGTCCAATGCCCAAAATAAGTTTTCCACGCAGCTTCATATCTTTTAGAAAAGCTCGCTTGCTGTTGCCTTTTTCGGAACTTGGCTTAAATTGACCTACATTCGATCTGAGTTCAGTTGGGTCTGTAACCACTGACATCCTGTCCATATTTAAATACATCTCCTTAATGTCCCTAAAAGTGATTTAATCACTATATATGAAAAACACCCCCATAATCATAGAGATGTTTAACGGACAGAAGTTTGTTAGATTAATACATCATCGAC
>JAJYAS010000321.1 GCA_021779415.1 Bacillota bacterium | reverse complement strand
AAAAGTGCTAACAGATACATGGGATATCATAGATAGATTTGTAATCTACGCTTCAAATGGATATGAACCCATTTCTATAGATTAAAGTATTTCTTTGGGGGCTGTAACTACGCATAACAGCGTATTCCCAAAATCTGAGAGAATATGAAAGTAGTAACCAGATTTCGGGAATACGCGGGACGTTATGTGACATTGGGATGAAATATGGGGTCGTTGGGGAATTGAAGGAATTTCCCCATTTTCAGTTACAAATGTTACAAAAGGAAATAAATGGGTGTAACAGGTTCAAAGCCTTGGTAGAAGCGGGTTTAAGGGGTAAATGTTACATGTTACAGAAGTTGCATGGGTAATACTATACCCATGCAACTATTAGGAAGAATATGGAAATAAAATTATGGAAAAATTAGGGAATAAGATAAGAAGAGATCCCCCCCCACCATACTTCGCTAGGTGGGGGGAGATCACCCCCCAATGAGAATTATTTGTCGAATAATATCAAAAATTTGTCTAGAGTATAAGAGAAGTTGTGCGCTTGCGAGCGCACCCGGTCTTTTGAAACGAGTGATTTTAAATAAATGCCAGCGGTCGAATCACGCAAAAGAAAAGGTCTTAATTAAGTTACTAAGGCACTCCTGATTTATGAAAGGACGATTTGCGCTTCGCGAGAACGGGGGCTTAGCGTAATATTGCTTCGCAAAAAGGAACGAACAGAACGAGCAAGAATGTCTGAGCGCGACATACTTGCCGGGAGAATTTGAATGAATAATTTCAGGTCGCACTAAGAGCAAAATCAATAAAGCCTTGACACGGAGCCTCTGTCCAATATGCCATGAGCGAACTGCGAAACGACCCCCTGCGCCCTGCGGGGCTTGTGGTTCGCTTCGCTGAATTAGCTTAGCATATTGGACATCTCCACATCAAGGCCCTCCGCTTCGCTTCGGCGAGTTTATTGATTATTGCATGAATCCTGCAATTGGGGAATTTCCCCACTTAGGATTTGAATTTTTAGTTTTAAGATTTCTTTTTCTCGTTCAAGTCGTCTAATTTGAGCGAATAATGATTTGCGTAACTTGTCATCCATGGTTTAATCTCTCCTTAAAGGTGGGGAATTTCCCCACTATATTATTTGAAATGATTCTAAATTAATTGACTCAGTGTGGTGTAGCACTGAGCCGTATAAATTATGAAAGGAGGCTTGAAGCGAATATAGCATAACTAAAAGCTTATGTCAAGTAATATTACTTGACATGGTGTGTGGAAAATGAGGGGTTATATACGCTCATAAAATCAAAGGAGAGAGGCACAGAGGGGTATATAAGGGATTTAGGGTTTACTTTGGGGTAAGAGGGGCCCGCGTATGTGAGATTGACGGGTCGTACAACGTCACATAACACGGTATTCTCGAAACTAGAGATATGCATGTGGTTGAGACGCTTCGTGAATACCTGAACGTTATGTGACACCGCTGGGACGAAAAATATTTGTTGATTAATATTAACTTAAAGGGTTTAGGAGTGAGGATGTATGCAACAGAACTTAACGAGTAAGGCTCAACCGAAAGATAAGCTTGGGCGCATAGATTTACACTATGCTGCCAATGACGGAAACTTATTAAAAGCACAAGAATTGATTTTATCAGGTGCTGACGTCAATCATAGGGACAAAAAGGGGTGGACGCCATTACACTTTGCTGCGCAAGCTCAGAACAGTAAACTAGTGTCCTTGTTATTAGAATCCGGTGCGGAAGTAGATGCACTTGATAGCAATGGAAATACTCCTTTATCCGGAGCGGTTTTTAATTATCGTTCTGATGGTAGTGTCATTGAAATCCTCAGGAGCTTTGGTGCAAACCCATATTGTCAAAATAATTATGGACAAACCCCAATCGGTCTTGCACGTTTAATTGCTAATTATGATGTGGCAAGTTATTTTAGTGACTTAGAATAGTATCTGAGCTTGAAAGTGAATCTTTGCCGCGGCATCACATAACACGGGATTCCCGACACTTAGCAATGATGAATGTGGTTGGGACGCGTCGGGAATCCCTGGACGTTATACGAAAGACCTTGCAAAGGCCGCGCCGTCCATGGCGCGGATAGATAGGGAAGAAATAATAGTATTAAAAGCTTGTGGGGAGTATTTTATGGATTCAATAATTAATCTTGGGTTTTTCCCTAAATGGGGATATGGGGAAACAATGATTATGTTTTCTGGAGAATGGAAGGCCATTAAGCTACTTGAAAGTTTGTTTGCTGACTTAGCCAATGGTAAATCAAGAGAAATAAGGTTTGATAAGTTAGAATTCATAAAGGCTTATCAAGGGATCAAACTTTATGGATTCGTGAGTGAAAAGGATGAATATTTAAAGAATGTCGAAGGGGACAATGTGTTTCACTGGGTATTACCGAAGAGTAAATGGAAAGAGTTTTCTTCTTTGATATCAGGGTTTAACATTATAGATGATAGTGAAATATTAGGACATAAAGGACATAAAGGACATCAGTATCTAGACACATTTAATAGAAATAATTTAGATATTATGGTTTCAGTGGATGAATATTCGGATGAATGGTGGACTAGGCATGCTCTGTAGAAAATTAAAGGGGCCACCGTCCATGGTGGCCTCTGAGTCTGGGGGCATGGTCCTCCGTATAACACGGTATTCCCAACACTTTGCCAAGATGAAAGTAGTATGACGCGTCGGGAATACCTAAACGTTAGGTGAAATACATGCATTTTGGAGGATGTTATTTTGAAGGGAAAATCATCACATCTGGAGCCATTCGTGTGTCCAACCTGTAAGAATTTTGGTTACTATCGATACAAGAATGGAGAAGATAGATTTTTGATTTGTAATAAGTGCGGATTCGAATTAGCAGAATTAAACTGTCCAACGTGTGGCTGGGAGTGGGAACAGACAAACGGAGTAACTGATAGGATTAACACTTGGGAATGTAATCACTGTCACTCAATAAATCAAATTAAGGAAAAGTTTTATATGAATCCGACAACTATCAGATGGGAACAAATTCAGAAGTCCAAAAGGGGCGAAGAGACCAATATATTAATTATGTTATGGCAAAGAAAGTTGTATTACCTTGTGGGTTTTATTCTTACATTTCTCATTGGTTTATTCAATATTGGATTGGGCAGCCACGTTGAAATAGCGGAATTAATTGAAGTTTCATTGGGATGCAGTTTTATTTTTGGTTTCATAATATATCTTTTTATCAAAGAACCAGACAGATTAAAAAAGGAAGGTCGAACAATCATCTTAACAAAAGAAGGTTTAATCCATTTTGGTTTACCTTTTGGGATGCTGATAATTGCGAGTATTATTCGGGAATTGCTTGGGTATTTCTCTTAGGGCATGTACTTCACCTAACAGAGGTTTTGCAACATCGGAGAGAATATGAATGTAGTAACCCGACGTCGCAAACCCTCGGAACGTTATGTAAAATGGCAATGTCGGAGTGTATTTTTGGGTCGATGAAATCAATGACGAATTGGAAGCTTTTTTAGTTAGAGGAATAGTTTAAGCTCTCATGTAGTGTAACTCAAATCGACATGAGGAGGGAAGAACATGGCAATCCTTTCAGGATTAGCAATAATGCTCATCGGATGGCCCGGAATTATTACTGCTATCGTTCTTGTCTGTATAGGAATAATTACAAAGAAGAGTTGGTTAATAATTTTAGGAGCGATATTTTCTGTACCAATTTCATGGTATTTGGGATCCACACCGAAGTTTAGATACATTATGTACGCTCTTCCCCTATTTTTTATTGGAGCAGCATTAGCTATAAAATTTGGCAAAATAATATTAGCATGGGTTTTAACATTACCATATGTTGGGGTTGTCGTATGGTTAGGATTAACAGTCTTATCCCAATAATCGTTTGGTACAAGTAACTTATTAATAAAAGTCTAGATGAGATTTGTGAATGTTATTATCTCAAGTTTCCAATTTACATAACCGTGTTGCCGACACTTAGTAAAGATGAATGTGGTTGGGACGCGTCGGCAACACGAGCAACGTTATCGGAAATGTTCCTTGCATGTATATCTAAAGAGTCTTGAAAAATCAAAAGCAGATCTCTCAGGATCTGCGTTAATCAGTAAATCTTTTTTCAAGCCATGATGAAAGATCATTCACATATTGGTCTAAGTCATCGCCGGTTAAGTGCGAACACGTTATTTCAATAGCTTTTTCATATGCTTCATCGTCATCGATTTGATCAGAATAGCCGTTTATTTTTAGAAGGACAGTCGCTGCATAAAATCCAACTCTTTTATTTCCATCAACGAAACAGTGGTTCTTGGTAAGAAAATACCAAAGCATGGAGGCTTTCTTAAAAGGCGTTGGATATTTATCGTAATCGAAGTGAGGGTATTGTTGGTCAATTATACTTTTAACCCTTGTTACTGTATTCTGATAATATTCTAAGCTTCCGCCGAACATTTCAATGGCTTCTTTGTGAATAATAAGAATATCGTCAATACATAATAGTTCGATATCTTTCATAATTACTCAGCCAATTTCTTGAGAAGTTTTGAGTGTTTAGAAGTGACTTCCTTAATAGCCTTTGTGATTTTTTGGTTATGCTCATTAGCTGTGTCTTGTTGAAGATTACTTTTCGGTTCTTTAGCTAAAGCCATAGGACCATCCCTTTCGATGTCTTTACTATCTATATCCATATTGTACCACCCTTCATGAATTGGAACAATTGTTATGATAGTATTATTATTATGCATAATGAAAGGATTTAGTCTTGGGTTGAGAGAGACGGGAACACTTCCGATAACAGCGTATTCCCAAAATCTGAGAGAATATGCACGTAGTAACCAGACTTCGGGAATACGCGGGACGTTATCGGAAATTGCGCTATCAGGACTTATTTTTGTAGAGAGTGGAGGAGATGCTTTGAGTTGTTATTGGGCTAGATTTGAAAAAAAAGAGGTTGGTATCTTTAGATTTGATACACGAGTTTATCTTAATTCGGTGGAAATTCCATCAGCCAATGATCAGTG
>JAJYAS010000320.1 GCA_021779415.1 Bacillota bacterium | reverse complement strand
CATTATCCAGAGCCGTAATGTGATCTGCATCTTCATGGGTCGCTAAAATGCTCAGGTGTTTAATTCCTTTGGTTTTCAAAGTGGCCAAAACAGCAGCTTCCCCATCTTTGGGTCCTCCATCTATGAGCAGAACTTTTCCACCGGGGGCCTGAATAAGTGTGGCATCTCCTTGACCAACGTCGATAAAGGTAACCGTCATTTTTCCTGAAACTGGCGCTGTCGCTGTCGCTAGCACAGTCGACGAATTTACCCCATTTGAACACCCCGTCGTGCTTAATAGCAGAGCACTCAGCAATGCAACTCCAACCCAACCTATCTTTTTCATGTCACATTTCCTCCTGGTTTGATACTTACGATCTCCATTATACCCTAGTTATGCGACATAAAAATGTTAGGATTGGAATTCAGTGTGTTAAACTAAATTTGAGACCCACTAACGATCATACAATCGTCAATGGGTCTCTTTTTGTTATTCTTTGGTTATGTTCATACTAACGTTTTGCGATAAGGCCAAACCTGCAGCCACTTCAACCGTCTTTAGAATTCCAGAAACACCTGGGCAACTGGGATGAGGGCTATATTTAGCAAACACTTCATAAACTCTCCCCATATGGAGTTTGTTGAAAACTTCTTTGTAGGCATCAACCTCAGTTAATTCTTTGGCAATTTTCTGGTAGTTGGGACAATCACTGATAATCTCTAATTTTACATTTTGATCGCTATCGCTCACTGCTTTGACATTAATGGTAAATCCGCAGATCCCGCAGTTTATTACTCCTGTTGCCATGATATTGTCCCTCCAAAAATCAGATTTGTGTTTGACCTGATGCTTTATTTTTTAATCTCCGGAACCTTACTCTCTGGTCGCTTGATTCCTAATATTGGGGCGGAATGATCTTTTCCTAAGTAAAAATTAGACCAGGAGGACGTCTGATAGAAATCCCAGTTAGCTGGGGGTACTGGGGGAACATCTAAGCTTGCTTCTTCTCCATATTTCTTGAGTCTCGCATATGCCCTTACCCAGACACATTTCTTCTCCTTTGGATAAACCTCACACCAGCCGTCTAAGCTCCCTCCACAAGCCCCGTTACGTTGATTCTTAGGACATTGTGACATCGGACAAAGATAGGCCATATCCAGCATGGCACAGTCCCCACAATCTTTACAATCAAGCATGACTACCTTCGCGATATGCTCAAGTGCATGCAATCTTCTTTCGGTATTTTTCTTACCTTCTGCCGAACGATATATCCCGCGCATCATGGGGAATAGTTTCTTATTAGGTGTGAATAAAAGACCATGCATCCCCCGCATCATTGTATACATCGCACCAGCTGGAGCATCTAAGGGGAGATTGGCACGATTTGTGGGTCGATCGGTATTGAGTCCTGTTTTCTCATCTTTTTCAAAGTAATAGAAGCCGTTCGTTTGAGGGTAATCAAACTCCTTGACTAGTTCGAGCCAATTCGGGCTAAGTTCTTCTCCCTTATCAAGAATGTACTCCACTTGTTCATACTTAAGATTATGTCCGCCAATATGAACTCCTGCAAAGCCCAGACCTTTCAAAATCGCGTACAATTTGGCTGCCCGCAACATCCGCTGCCCTACCCCTTTGTCTGCAGCGCCCTTTTCCTCATTGAGTTCGGCCAAAAGTTTGTCTGTAACAACACAACCAGGCAACTTGTTTTGATTCATAACATTAGCCGCTCCATATGGGAGAACATAAATATTTCCCACAACTGGAACATCAAGATTATTAACCTTTAAAAACTGTAAGACTTCGTGACATTTCCTGACGTCATACCCGAGCTGCGTAACGACAAATTGAGCGCCACCTTCAATTTTCTTTTTCAGCTTGTAGTACTGAACCATCAGTTCAGCCTCAGTAGACTTGAACGGGGAAACAGCAGCTCCAGCAAAAAAGTCACTAGGTGCGTGATAAGTCGGTCCCTTCATACCTGGAACTTCTAAGCCCTTATTCATTTCTGTTATCAGTTGTAATGTATTGGAGGGATCAAGATCGAAGACTGGTTTAGGGCGTCCTTTAAATCCAGAATAGGTATAGTCTCCTGTCATCACTAAAAGGTTACGAACTTTTGCACGATCTAACGCGTACAATTGACTTTCCATTTGATTACGGTTCTTATCTTTACAGGTGAAATGTACCAAAGGTTCAATCCCCATTTTGAGGATTTCCATTCCTAAATAATCCGCGAGAATTGCCGGGTTGCCACCAGGATTATCTGTAATGGTGAGCGCATGGACTCTGCCACCCTTAGCTGCTTGCTCAGCAGAGGCTATAGCAGTTGCCTGAGCCTTTTCGTTTGCGCCTCTCCCCGGCACGAGTTCCCACGTCACGGATAGCGTGTTTTTATCCAGCAATGATTCTTTGAACTTGTTTTCCATTCCCTAGTTCCTCTCCCTTTTAACCCATTTAATATGGACATTATTTTCTACTCTATCCCATTATAACCTTTCTTGTCCAATAATTTAAGAGTAATTTTCTGTCTTTATGCAACATTCAATTAACTTAATTGTTCAAGATACATACTATTCATAAAATAATTGGAGAATGTTGCACTACCACCCAGTTCAACATGGCTAATCTTACGATAAAGTTCTCCCGCCATAGTCAGCTCATGTCGATCTAGAAGTGTCCGTATGGCGCCAACATGGGCAGCATTACCTACCGTCTTTATTCTATCCGGGGCAACATCCGGAACTAGTCCAATATTCAAAATATTGTGGGCCTTGAGATACGTGGCAAACGTTCCGGATAATGTCACCGAATCAAGTTCTGGAACTGTAATTCCTGCCATTTCTACCAGCGTCTTAATTCCGGCACAGACCGCTCCTTTAGCCAACTGCATTTCCCCGATATCTTTTTGACTCAAGGTCACATCCCACCCTTGAGCTGTACCATAGGTCAAGACAAATTCACGCCCTTTTTCACCCATGCGAATTCGTTTGAGCAACTCAGGTGAAAGCTCTTGAGCATTTTCGGGGTCGGCTATCTTCCCTTGTTTGTTAATAACTCCGACCTTTCTCATCTCATCAATTCCCTCAATAAGACCAGAGCCACAAATTCCAATCGGTTCCTGACCACCGATGACTTGACATTCTACTCCATTTTCCGTAAGAGTTACCCCTTCAATGGCCCCTTGCTTTGCCCTCATTCCATGGGTAATCCCTGCACCCTCAAAGGCAGGTCCAGCAGCAGTAGAACAAGCCATCATCATAGTTTCAGTTTTTAAGAATAGCTCACAATTCGTTCCTAAGTCAATAAGCAAATGATTACCCGGTCCTAGAACTTTCGGTGCCCCGACTATTGCCCCTACGGTATCTCCCCCCACAAAACTCCCTATATTTGGCAAGAGCGAAATCCTTGCTTGAGGATTGATTTCTAGTCCCAATTCAAGCGCCGAAAACTCCAACGGTCTGTTGCATACTGAGACGAACGGAGAAACTGCCAGATGAGATACCTCTAAACCGAGAAGGAGATGATGCATCGTCGTATTGCCCACAATCGTCATTTTGAAAATCTCGTTTTTACTTACGTCTGATTTGACTGCAAGCTCTTCGAGCAACTGATTAAGCGTTCTTCTGACTGCACGTTGCAAAGTCAGGGCACTTTCACGACCTTCATTAGCAAATGCAATACGGGAAATTACATCCGCGCCGTAGGCTGTTTGTTGATTTTCAGTTGAGACAACTTTTAGGACTGTTCCTTGTAATAAATCGACTAAAGCCACAGCGACACTAGTGGTTCCAATATCGACCGCAGCACCATAAAGTCGTTTTGTCGTATCTCCCGCTTCAAGGTCCAAAATCGTGTCTTGTGAAAGTGTAGCAGTAAGGGCGAATTTATTCGCTCTTAAAACACTTGGCACCTTACCCAGGATGGTCAGATCAGCGTTGACATAGTCTTTACCAGTAACTGTCTTGAGTGTATCGGCGACTCTGTCCCAATCTCCACGTTCGTCAGAGAGGGATGGCTTGCTAGACTGAATGAATACTTTTTTAACCCCAGGGTCTAAATTTGTAGTCTTCATTCCCATCAGAGCAGTTTCTTTGCGATCCTGGCTCTCAACAAAATCTAGTTCAATGACCATGCCCGCTTGAGGTATGACGGTGCAGGCCAGACGCACTCCCGCTTGTAATTCCTGCTCATTAAGATGTGCTAAATCACGCTCACTAGGCTGGGAGATATACCCTGTCATTCGAACTTTGCATTTGCCACACGTCCCTTTGCCATTACAAATAGATTGCACGGGAAGATGATAGCGTACTAGCGCTTCCATTAAGGTTTCCTTTTCCTCCGTCACCATGAGACGATTAGGGAGTATCGTTATTTCCATAATTTCCTCCTGCTAACATATTGACTGTAACTGTCTGTCCTGGTTCTACGTATACGATATCGTTCCCAGTGTTACCGTTTAACAATGAGTTTAGAAGATCTAAATTTCCTTCTACTTCTCCTACTTCCCACCCGAAGAAGTCGGCAATTTTCAAGACCTTATTTCGGTATTTTTCAAGATCTTTGGGTCCAGGCGTCACAATGAGAACAGCCTTGTTGTAACTTCCATACAACATTTTGATCAGTTCTCCAGCCTTTCCCTCTCCATATCGATCCACATATTCTAAGTATTCGGCATAGGGGGTCCGACCGTGGTCCAGCCATCCCCGGCTGAAGTAATAAGTTCCAGGGTTTTCTCTAAGCAAGTTTAGTTGCCTTTCATTAGACCCCAGCAACAGTGAGATACAATCATGAGTTTTCGGCATAAGGAGCGGTACTCGTGGAGAAAGCAAACCGACAACGGCATTTGAACATCGATTATAGGTCGTAATGATCAGATCGTAGTCCTGGCTCTGATCAATGAGTTCCTGAAGACGCCGATGAAGCAGATTAGGTTTGGCGTGGAAATTAAAATCGAGGAACTCGGAATCCACAGTTTCTGGCAACCCTCTCCAGCAAACTTCATTCATGGTTGAAGCACAACCGATGAGTTTTATCTTCATGGGCATCTCCTCATT
>JAJYAS010000319.1 GCA_021779415.1 Bacillota bacterium | reverse complement strand
ATAATCAAGTCGAACTTTTTGTTCTCGGCATCGTTTACCATCCTCATAAACTCTGGTCGTTTTGCTGCGTTTTTACCGGATAGGGCTTCATCTGCGTAAATTCCGGCAAAGTTCCATACTGAATTGTTCTTGATATAGGCGGTATAATGATCCACCTGAGCTGAAAAACTATTCTGTTGCTCAGCCTGGTCCGTGGATACCCTGCAGTACGCACAAACTCTAAGTTTATTTTCTTCAATAACTGCGGCTTCGATAGTTCGTATTTTTTTCATGTGTGTCTCCTTTCCGTCACTGTCGGTATAGTGACGCGAAGTCTTCTGGAACATATTGCTAATAAAAAACATCACTACACCCGGTAGATCGTCCGGGTGTAGTGATGATAGCTCTGTGTGGGGTGGATAGCAAGTCATTTGTTTTAGGTAAATCGGTTCCTTATCAATGGCCCTAAATTCAGCCTTGGTAAATGAGTCCTTTCTGAAGCAGGTCTGTTATGATTTGATGAGCCACTATAAACCTCGTACTCTATGCATTTGCTTTCTCTTCCAACCCATTCATAATAGAGCCGTAACATTTTATTAAAGTAATTGCTTCAACATTTTTTCCCTATAATTGATCCATGGATCAAAGGCCCTTCACGCCTCTTTAATTGTCACCTACAATAAGAAGATTTCTTCTGGAAGTTCTTGCTTCACAGTCAAGGTAGCAGTATCCCATAGAGCGCCTATAGGTAATAACTTATAAACTTTGAATTGAATATTCATCGCGGCAGAAATCGCAGCAGCGAACATTACCTGCGAAGGTCGTAACCTATCATTATCTCTTTTGACCTCAATGAAATGAAAACTCGGACGAAGCACACAAATATCTGGTAATTCAATTCCTAACTTGTTACGGATTATTATCTCTAAGGTCTTCTGCAAACGATTAAATTTTTCTTTTCCCAGAGTCTCCAAAATTATTGCATTGTTCTTTTCAAACTTAGACTTTTTAACCGGAAAAATGTTATATTGATTAACAATCATTTCAAGACCCTTTTCTTCTAAAAAAAGTTTTACTATATGTTCTCCATAACCATACCCATGTTCACGCCCAGGGCCATTCCAGTGTAAAACTTCTGGTGGCACAATCTCCGGATCACCTGCTCGCCACTTAAGCAATTCTTCTGGATCATATGGCAGGGGAACTTGTTCAATTTCGAACTCATGAATACGTCCCAATCTCTTTTCACATCCTTTGGTCTTTAGTAATAATGAGACCGAGCATTTCACTTAGTTTTTAGGGATTTCGAAAAGCCACAGGAAACTCCTGTTTATTATTCTTTACGTATTCAAGGATCTGCTTCTCAGAAACCTAGTTATGAATTTCCTTTCTGCCAATGCCGTAGTCACTATAGAGATGCCGGTTGCTTACCTATGGAACCCAGTATTTCCATAATGTTAGCGAAAACATTATCTAATTTCTCGGCAGTCATCCTTTTCGTGTCTATGTTGTACTTGGATGTATGGTATGAAGCGATTACAATAAGGTTACCATTCGTAAATCTATAAACTTTACCATGTTCGAACTTTGCACCTCTTGTATTTCCACCATGTTCCGTCAATAGGGACTTGATCTGTTTAAAAGCCTTTTCTCCAAGCGCCAAAATTACTTTTAAGTTAACCAGGGTTTTAATTTCTCTGGCTAAGAATTTCTTACATGTCTCAAATTCCGTTGTTGTTGGCATATTATCGGGTGGTGCGCACCGTACCACATTAGTAATATAGACATTTCTTAAAATTAGGCCGTCATCTTTTTCCCTTGATATTTCCGAATTAGAAAAACCGAACTTATACAGAGACTTATATAATAAGTCTCCAGCAGTATCTCCTGTGAATACCCGCCCGGTTCGATTTGCACCGTGTGCACCTGGGGCAAGTCCAACTATTAAGACTCTTCCGTTACTATCGCCAAAACCAGGTACGGGAAGCCCCCAGTAGGTTTGTCCAATGTAACATGAATTCTTCCCATTTCTTGTTTCGCACCATTCCCTGAGTCGATTGCATTTTTTACAATCGACAATGTCCTGATTGACAGTCGTTAAAGACATAACTTCACTCCCAATGTTCTTTCTTCAAATGTGTAATTACCCATGAACTACCAATTACCAATACTTCTATAAAGATATTCCAGTTCCTTCAAATAAAACACTTCCTCTTTTTGATCTAAGCTATTATTCGTATAAAGTTCCGCGATCTTGGCAGAGTATTAATTCATTTTCTTTGCCCAGGTATATTTCACTGCCGTTCTTTTTGTGTCCTATAAATCACGTTATGACAATTGTATCAGCATTCTATTAATTAGGACGGACGAAGGTGCTTTATTGAACATATAAATCAGTGTATTGACTGAACCGCTGCTCAGTGCTGCCATTACCATTTTCCTTCCAAGCGCTTACTCTATCTTTCGACAGAATAATTCCAATGGCCATTACCCAAATCGGTATACTCATAATTATTATTTTTAAATATTTGTGTTAGAAGTATTGTGTAATCATGGACATTTTGATTCCCCATCGTTAAATACTTGTTTCCAAGGTCATTGTCGCTGATATTTCTAGTACTAATATAATTCAAGTAGTATTTATAGGCACTTCGCAGGTTGGCAATGTACTCTTGTGTGATAATTGCAATAGGTTGAAATGCAGTTGAGGACTTAGCCCCAGATAATCTTTCTGTTTCTTTATCACATAACACAATCGCATTAAGTAATTCTGCCTTATATTTACTCTGGTCGCGTTGCTCAAATGGAATAAGGTTTTGCTTAGAAATTATTAGGCTATTGTTTGAAATTAACGTGAAAGAGTCTAGAAAAGCATTATCCATCTTAGATACTGCTTTTTTGCCTGTTATATTGCTCACTTGTGGTGCACTCACTGAAATTGATGGCGGATATGCTGAGGGTAGTGCAACCTGAGCCGAACCCTTGACCACAGAAGCGGAAGTAACGTGTGAAATAACAAATGGAATCAACAAACTACAAATGGGTATGGCCAAAAAGTAAAGCATTTTAGTTACATAACTGTTTCTTTGTCTAGCTTTACCTTCATCACCAAATGGATTACCAGATCTAGTCGTATCATAAATACCTTTTTCTTTAGGTTTGATTTTAGCCATCTCTTTTTTAAAATTTTTTTGAGTTTCTGTGAGTTTCACCGCTGGTTCCCCCTTAAAAATTCTAATGAAATGAGATGGCAAAGTATGTATCATTTTCAGGATAAACTAATATTGTTTAATCTTCTCTGCTAATTACGAATCTTCCTGCCTTCCGACATTATTATTGCTTTTCCACTATCTTTCTACACCCTATAATCTTGATTGGGTCCTATAACCACTACTATGACAAGTTGGTAACATCCACTGCTCAAAAAGCGCCGAAATTGGCCCTTTAAGGCTAATTTCGGCGTTTTGGTGTTTTTCATTAAGAATGTAACCTTTCAAATACTCGTTATTACTTTATTTTCTAGGTTATATAAACCTCAAAATAGGAAAATCAGAAGGTCATGTCTATCCTAGGTGGACACATAGTCCTATCAAAAGATATCGCTCACCCATTAACTTAATCTCTTAAAAGTTTTTCCGTTTTGGATAAGAATTTTTCCATTGCTTCACTAATATCAATATCCATGCGTTCAGCCAAAATAATTATCCACCATATGCATTCGCCAAGCTTATGTTCCAGTTCAGATACAGTATCCCCATTTGTTGGCCAACGCCCCTGTTGAGACATTGTCAAACGACCGACCAATCCAGCATCTGTTAGAAAAGCTAGTGCATCTTCTTCGACTGACCATTCTGTTTCATGGTACTGCTTTTCCAAATTGTGATAGAGTTTTCTTATTTGAACTGAACGTTCAACAACTTCACTTAAGTTCATATCCTTTATGTTATTCCTCTTCTTTCTATAATATAATTTAAGCTTATCGGTTTTTAGAATGGTAAGGGCAGGTTCTTATATGATCATCCACCATGCCGATTGCTTGCATAAATGAGTAGACAGTTACTGGACCCACGAATTTAAAATTTCGTTGTTTTAAATCTTTACCAATTTGTTCTGACAGAGTAGTCTGAGCAGGAATATATCCATCAGATTCCCAATTATTTATCACTGGTTTAAGATCTACATAACGCCATAAGAAATTCGAAAAACTTCCAAATTCTAATTGGATTTTGATGACGGCTAAGGCATTGCTTCTTACGGCTTTTAGTTTTGACAGATGTTTAATAACATTATATTGCTCTTTGATGCTTTCTAGTTTTTCGTCGCTTAGCTTTGAGCAATAGGTGATATCAAAATTGTGGAAAGCTCTTTTATAATCTTCTCTTTTGGAAAGTACTATATTCCATGATAATCCTGATTGGGCGCCTTCTAATATAAGCATTTCAAATATATATGAATCATCATGACTTGGCACACACCACTCATTGTCATGATATTCTTTCATCAATTGATTTTTTCCAGGCCATAAACATGCACTCATGAAAAGTTCCTCCCAATCATCCTAAAAATGTTCATTTGAATTAGGCCCCCGTACTAATAATCTTAGACAAAATCCAAGCACTAAATCTTCCACAAAAACCACTTACACGTGTTCAGTTCATACTTAAGCTCAAAACGCTTCATCCGTCCATGAATCTGGCTTTGACACTCGAATATTTTCATACGGTTACCAGCAAGTTTTTCTTCCGATGTTCTGATAATCATCTCAACCTTAACCACATTTCCTTCATGCCGGAAGCGGATGGGACGAGGCGTTCCGGGAACATCAAACCAAGCTATCATTTCAATTGGATTCATAACTATTTTCATATCAGCCACACTTGGCCCAATCTCCTGTGATGCATTCGGTACAACCTCCCATATGTATGAGTTTGTTCCGGCATACAGGACATTGGTCATGGGCTATTAACCAGGCTTCACAAGGCTCCATACAATACGCTTTTCGGCCACATTCAGCGCAAACATCTCTCATTATAAATTCACCTCTTTAGTACATATATTCTAT